>JBDTWO010000015.1:0-47963 GCA_040006635.1 Chloroflexota bacterium | reverse complement strand
ACCGACACGCACGGCTGGGGCAAAGTGGAAAAACCGCTCTTCTACGCCGCGCTCGATCTGACAGGCAAGCCTGATTACCTCATCCAGAAAAACGGACAGATCATCCCGGTTGAAGTTAAATCGGGGCGCGCGCCCGAAGCGCCGTATGACTCGCATATTTATCAACTGGCATCGTATTGTTTACTGGTTGAGAAAACGTATGCCAAACGTCCGCCGTATGGGATCATCCATTATCAAGATAAAGATTTCGCAGTGGATTACACCCACGAGTTGGAACAATCCCTATTGGAGTTGCTCACCGAAATGAAGCGTGACGATGTCAGAAAAGATGTGGCTCGGTCACATGAGCAGGCGTCCCGTTGTAAGCGATGCGGGTTTCGGGAAGTCTGCGATCAGAAGGTTGCGTAGGGGCGGGGTCATCCCGCCCGAAGGTAAAGGTATAATCACCGCATGCCCGAAACTTTCATCCCTAAACGACCGGTGGTCACTGCATACCCGAAGATGCCAGAAGCCTTTGCGGAAGCCGAAGCGATGGCGGCGTACTTGAAAGAAAAAGGTGTTTATGCGCCGCACGGTTCGCTGTATGACGAAGACTTGCGCAAGCGCATCAAGAATCGCGAATTTGACCTGCTGATCGTGGCGGGCGGAGATGGCAGTGTTTTGCGCGCCGGTAATTTATGTGCGCCGTTGGGTGTGCCAACCCTAGGTGTCAATTTGGGCAGACTTGGATTCTTGATCCAGGTTGATCGCAAGGAATGGCGAGTGTACTTTGATAAATTATTGAACGGCGAAGCCTGGATCGAATATCGCATGATGCTGCATGCGGAACATTTCCGGGCGGGTGACTCGCTGGGCAGTTGGAATGCGTTGAACGAAGTGGTGGTAGGGCGCGGTCGAACTCTGCGCCCGGTGCGGCTCTCCGCTTCGGTGGATGGGCATCATCTCACCAGCTATGTTGCAGATGGCTTGGTCGCTTCGACTGCGACAGGTTCGACAGCGTATGCGCTTGCAGCAGGCGGACCGATCTTGCCGCCCGAGTTGCGAAATATTTTGCTGGTGCCGATCGCGCCGCATTTGTCGGTTGACCGCGCGGTTGTGTTAGCAGAAGGCTCGATGGTGAGTATCCTGGTCGAAGGCGAGAACGCAGTCTTAAGCGTTGATGGTCAACCTTCGATCACGTTGATGGACAACGATCATGTGGAAATCCATGCCGCCGAAGTGACGGCGCAATTTGTCCGCTTTGGAGATGCAGGTTATTTCTATCGAAACCTGACAGCGCATATGAATGAGAATTCGTTAGGCTTGCCAAGATGATTTTTAACCACTAAGGAGACGAAGAACACTAAGGTTGGATGCATAATGAGCGAACAGCCTTTCCTTGAATTTCCTCACCTGCACTTGCGTGCGGTGCAAGTGTTGTGTACGTTGTGCCCTTCGTGTTTAACTTTTTAGGATTTATATGACCGAAACTTTATTTTGCTACGTTCACCCAACCCGCGAGACATCTCTGCGCTGCAACAACTGCGAGCGCCCGATCTGCGCTTCGTGCGCCGTCCGCACACCGACGGGGTATCGCTGTAAGGAATGTGTCCGCGACCGCCAGAAGACCTTCGATACTGCCGAATGGTACGACTATGCTCTCGGCTTTATCGTGGCGAGTTTTCTTTCAGGTGTTGGAGCGTTTCTGGTTACACTGGTTGGCAGTATCGGCTTCATCGGTTGGTTCCTCATCGCGGCCGGTGCACCGACTGTTGGCGTCGTGATTTCCGAAGGCATCCGCGCCGTCACCAGTAAACGGCGTTCACGTCCGTTGTTCATTACGATTGCGATTGGCGTCGTACTGGGCGCAGTGCCGATCATTTTATTTCAACTTATCACCGGCAATATTTTCGGCATCATTTTTCAAGTGATCTATCTCTTCATCGTTACGCCCGTTGTATATACCCGACTTTCTGGAATCCAATTGTTCAGATAACCTATAATCTATGCTAACCGAACTCCACATCCAAAACTTTGCCATTATCGATAAACTCGACCTGCGCTTCGGCTCGGGTCTCATCATCCTCACCGGTGAGACCGGCGCGGGCAAATCCATTATTCTCGATGCTGTCGTCATGCTGATCGGCGGCAAAGCGGACACGACCTTCGTCCGCACTGATTCAGATGCCGCGTTTGTTGAAGGCGTGTTCCAGCTCAAGGGTCCAGAAAGAGAAGCGGTACATGAAGTCCTCAAACGCGAAGAGCTAATGGATGATCCCGATTACGTGACGCTGATGCGCGAAGTCCGCAAAGAGGGACGGAGTGTAGCGCGCGTTAACGGGCGGACCGTCAGCATTTCTTTGTTGAAGGAATTGGGCGGGATTTTGATCGACATCCACGGGCAGGCGGAACATTTATCGCTGCTCGATTCACGCGCCCATTTGGGCTTGCTCGATCGCTTCGCCGAAATTTCGCGGCCCCTCAGCGACTACCGCCAGACTTATCACACGCTGATAAATCTCCGCCGCGAGTTGGTTGACCTGCGCAAAGCCCAAGCCGATGCCGATCGCAAAATCGACATGCTCACCTATCAAGCGGAAGAGATCGAAGCCGTGCGTTTGAAACCGGGTGAAGATGAAGAGTTGCGTCACGAACGCGACCGCTTAGCCAACGCTGAATCGCTGGCGCAGAATGCCCAAGAAGCGTTAAGTGTTTTAGAGGAAGGCTCGCCTGAGACTCCCGCCGCAACTGATTTGGTAGGACAAGCCGCGCAAGCCCTCGCCGCCCTCGCAAAAATAGATTCAGCCCAATCTGAATTATCAAACCAGGCTGAGATTCTGCTTGATACGATGTCTGATATCGTTCATACCCTGCGCGATTATCTGGAAGAGATCGAATTCAACCCTAAGCGCCTCGATGAAGTGGAAGAGCGAGTCGACTTGATCCACACGCTCAAGCGCAAATATGGCGGGAGCATTCAAGCCGTGCTCGCTTACGGACAGGACGCGCGCAAACAACTTGAGACCATCACAGGCGCAGCCGACCGCATTGACGAACTTGAAATGCAGGAAGCCAAGCTGTTGGATAAGCTTGCCAAACAAGGCGGCGTGTTGAGTGAGAAACGCAAATCATCAGCAATTGCAATGGGCAAAGGCATTGAGACTGAACTCGGCGACTTGAAGATGGCGTCCGCCCGCTTCAGCGTGGACTTCCAAACCAAGCTCGACCCGAACGGCATCCCATTACAAGATGGCACCCGCATCGCTTTCGATCAAAACGGCTTCGATAAAGTGGAATTTCTCATTGCCCCCAATCCCGGCGAAGGACTCAAGCCCTTGGTCAAGATCGCCTCGGGCGGCGAAACATCGCGCCTCATGCTGGGACTCAAAAACGTGCTGGCACGCGCTGATGAAGTCCCATCCTTGATCTTCGATGAAATTGACCAGGGCATCGGTGGACGCGTGGGCATGGTCGTGGGTCAAAAGCTATGGAATCTCTCGCGCATGCATCAAGTCTTCTGCGTGACACATCTGCCGCAACTGGCGGTCTTTGGCGATGAACACTATCAGGTTCAAAAACTCATCCAAGGCAACCGCACATTGACACGCGTCGAACGCCTGCATGACGAACCCCGCCTACTCGAACTCTCACAGATGCTCGGCGAAGTCGGCGAAGGGACGCTCCGCTCTGCACATGAGTTGATGCAGGTAGCAAGGGAAATGGTGAAGGGGAAGTAAGAGCTATTCTTCTTGGGTAAAGCACGGGTATACTTAAGCCAATGACGATCCACAGCATTCCCCAAATCGGCAGTGTTTTACGAAATGCTGTCACCTTCAATTTCAAGAATCCCCCTGAGGTCATTATGAACGCGGACTCCCTTCTGACTCAGGTCGAGCAATTATTTAATTTACTCGACTCACGCAAAGTAGACTATGTTCTCGTGGGCGGTATTGCCCTGTTGACATACGTGGAAGGACGCAACACGCAGGACATTGACCTCATCATGGCTCTGCCCTCGCTGGCAAAATTACCCGAGATCAAAATTGAAAGTCAGGATATGTATTTTGCACGGGGTACGTTCGGGGAATTGCAGATAGACATCCTATTAACGAAGAATCCATTATTCGATAAAGTTGCGAAGTCTTACAGCACGCAGAAACAATTCCTGGATAGCAATATTCGTTGTGCGACTGTTGAGGGCTTGCTCTTGTTGAAGCTATTTGCTCTGCCTTCGCTATATCGTCAGGGAAGTTTCGAACGCGTGGGCATTTACGAGAACGACATTGCCACATTGACAAATGCATTCAACCCGAACATGGAAGCCCTGTTGAAGGAATTGAGTAAACACCTAAACGTAACGGATATGACTGAAGCCCAAAATATCCTTACGAACATTGAAGAACGTATTCAAAGATTTCGAAAAGCAAGCAAATAATTGTGAGTTGGATTGACCAACCGTTCCGCGCATGAGTTAATGCAGGTGGCGAGGGAAATGGTGAAGGGGAAGTAAGAGCGGTTGCACGGAACCTCAAAAAACGGTAAGATATTGGCAGGAAGTCTTATGCCAGCTAATATTCAAAAACTACTTAGCGAATTAAAGAAAGAACTTGTCCATATGTACGGTGAACGGCTCAAAGGCGTTTACCTGTACGGTTCCTATGCGCGCGGGGAAAATCGACCAGGGTCAGATGTGGATGTGATGATCGTGCTGGCTTCCTATCAGCGTTATGGTGATGAAATCAAACGCACAAGCGAGTTGAACGCCAGGCTTTCCCTCGATTACGATCTTTCCGTCAGCCGCTTGTTCATGACCGAGGAACGCTGGCAACATGAGGACAGTCCCTTGCTAAGAAACGTACGTGCTCAGGGTCAACCTGCATGAGTTGATGAAGATGACGATGTAGATGACCAAGGGGAAATAAGAGGCATGTTTCTTTGAAAAAGCAAAGGTCTACTTAAGCCAATGACAATCCATAGCATTCCCCAAATCGGCAGTGTTTTGCGTAATGCTGTCACATTCAATTTCAAGAAACCACTTGAGGTTCTGAAGAGAGCAGAATTTATTCCGACTCAGGTGGAACAGTTTTTCAATCTTCTCGAGTCTCGAAAAGCCGAATATGTTTTGGTAAACGGCATCGCCCTATTGACGTACGTGGAAGGACGCAACACGCAGGACATTGACCTTATTATGGCTCTGCCTTCGCTAGCAAAATTACCCGAGATCAAAATCGAGAGTCAGGATATGTATTTTGCACGCGGCACATTCGGGGAATTGCAAATTGATATTCTGTTAACGAAGAATCCATTATTCGATAAAGTTGCGAAGGTATACAGTACCGAGAAACAATTCCTAGATCGCAATATTCGTTGTGCGACTGTTGAAGGCTTGCTCTTGTTGAAATTATTCGCCCTGCCTTCACTCTACAGGCAAGGAAGTTTCGAACGCGTGGGCATTTACGAAAACGATATTGCTACTTTGATAAATGCGTTCACTCCGAACATGGAATCCCTGTTGAAGGAATTGAGTAAACATCTAAACGAAACGGATATGACCGAAGCCCAAAGTATCCTTACGAACATTGAAGAACGTATTCAAAGGTTTCGCAAGGCAAGTAAATAGCTCTTAACCAGACTTCGGAAGTTTTAGAAACTTCCGAAGTCTTTTGGATTTAGCCGCTCCGCGCATGAGTTGATGCAGGTGGCGAGGGAAATGGTCAAAGGGAAGTAAATAATTGGTTAAATAAAAAGCACAAGAATTGTCTTGTGCTTTTTTGTTGGTAAAAATATTAACAACACTATAACCTGGAATCTGATCGAATAATTCTCCCGATTTCAAAACAATCGCTTAATGTGTGGTTCGATGATCACAGCGACTTTGAGAAACCACAGTACTATATCATCCATGCCGATACGCAGGCATTGACTCGCATTTAGGCAGGCGTAAGCGTAGGTAAATGCCAGCACGCGTGACAAGTCAAGTGCAAGTTCGTCCGCAAGGATTGCCGCATTGTTTAGTAAGCGCGTTTCATTGTGGACGAGCTCGGACATAACCGGGTTGCAGAGTGTGTTGGCGCAATCGTAGGTGCGCTCGCCAGCAACACCTTTCGGGTCAAAGGCAAGCCAGCCTCGTGATGACTGCCGGATATTGTAGTGATGGATGTCACCGTGCAGCACCCGCACATCGCGCTGGTCAGTGAGCAGCCGCTCAGCGAGAGGAGCACTGCGTACATAGATCGACTCGATGCCCGCCTGCTTGTCCGCTGCGGCTTTGTTGAACAGTTCCTCAAACCAGCGATCGAGCATAAACAAACCATCATGTGGAACATCCTGAGGGACGCTATGAAGTTGTTTGATCACCTGGGCAATGATGCGCGTGGCGTTTTCATCCTCACCGCGCTCAACCAGCGTGACGAGTTCATCACCTGCGGCGTATTCCATCAAATGTGCGCCGTCATCGTAACGCAAGAGACGCACCGCTCCATGCCCATCAAAACAGCGCAGCGCTACTGCGCCACGCTGTTCATCTATCTCTGATGGAGATAGTAGTTTGAGAATTACCATCTCAGTCTCGTGTGTGACCGTGTAAATGTGACCGGTCACCGTTTGCGTGAGAAGCTTGGGGTTCGAAAGATTCCACGCAGTTAGATAGTAGTTCAGCTTTGTATTGTCACTCATGGCTACCTTTATAACATCAAAATATAAATATCAACGCAGCCAGATAAGCGTATTCAATACCGACTCTTTTATTGAAAAAGAAATTTAAATCGAATAACTTTCCCCGGGTTTCAGCACAATCGCTTTTGTGCTGGTCTCTTTCCGCACACGTTCTGCCCACGCATTTGCATCCTGTGCGATCAAGCCCCAGGTGTTGTAGTGGATGGGAACCACGACTTTGGGTTGGAGCATCTTCACCGCGCGCAAGGCATCATCGGGTCCCATCGTGAAGTTGTCGCCGATGGGCACGACTGCAAAATCCAAACCTTCTTCGCCGATCAATTTCATATCGCCAAATAGACCGGTATCCTGCGCGAGATACAGTTTCTGACCGTCATTCGTCGTCAGCAAAAATCCGCAGGGATTGCCGCCATTCGAGCCATCGGGTAACGCGGAACCATGCAATGCCAGCGTTAATTTCAAATAGCCAAACGGATGTTTGAATCCGCCGCCGAGATGCTGTCCGTGTGACTTGACGCCCTGCTCCCCACACCAGACCGCGATCTCATTGACGCTGATGATCGTGGCACCAGTCCGTTTGGCGAGGGCGATGGCATCGCCGACGTGGTCACCGTGTCCGTGGCTGATGAGGATGAAGTCCGCCTCGACAGCTTCGGCTGAGGAGGAAGCGGCAGGATTCCCGCTGAAGAACGGATCCACGATGATCTTATATCCGCCAGTTTCGAGTCCGAGGGTGGCATGTCCGTACCAGGTAAATTTTGTGGTCATGGGAATCTCCTTTGGATGGTTTGAATCAAGTATAGGCGGATTTTTATAAGAGTCAATTAGTTTCAACCATGTCATTGCGAGAAGGGCGCTTTTCCCGACGAAGCAATCCCCAACTTTGTGACGGAGATTGCTTCGCCATCCTTCGACTACGCCGCCAACGAACGACGGCTCCGCTCAGCGCGAGGTTCCTCGCAACGACATGACAATGAATTACCGTTGGCAAGTTTCATAAAAAATCCTATAATGAACCAAATCATTTTCTGGAGGTTTTATGAATCCATCTTTCCGTCAAAGAATCAAATATCGTTTCGATAATCTCATGTCACGCGGCACGCCTGCGATGGTGGGCATGTTATTCCTGCTTTCGTTGACCGTGATCGTATTTGCGGCGGCGGTCATTTCAGGGTTCAGCTTGAATCAGGCTGATGTGTCAGGACGCCTGTCATTTGGAGAAGCCTTTTGGGAAAGCCTGATGCGCACGCTCGACTCGGGCACCATGGGCGGCGATACCGGCACGGGCTTCCGTCTCATCATGTTCCTGGTCACATTGGGCGGCATCTTCGTTGTCAGCGCGTTGATCGGCATCATCAGCAACGGGCTTGAAGACCAAATGGACCATCTGCGCAAGGGACGCTCACAGGTACTTGAAAATAATCATACGCTGGTGCTGGGTTGGTCGCCGCAGATCTTCACCGTGCTGAACGAATTAATGATCGCGAACGAGAATCAAACCAACGCGCGCATTGTGGTCATGGCTGATAAAGACAAAGTGGAAATGGAAGATGAGATCAAGGAGCGGGTCGAGGTCAAAGGCAAGACGCGCATCATCTGTCGCAACGGCAGCCCCATTGACCCGAACGATCTTGAGATCGCGAGCCCGCATCAGGCCAAGTCTATTATTGTGTTGCCGCCGGAAAATAGCGACCCCGATACCGATGTCATCAAGACCGTGCTGGCGATCACCAACAACCCCAAGCGCCGCGCGGAAAAATATCAGATCATCACGCAGATCCGCCACGCCAAGAATCTGCCCGTGCTGAAACTGGTTGGCGAAAAAGATAACGTCCAAGCCATCCTCACCGGCGATCTAATTGCGCGCATCGTCGCCCAGACTTCGCGGCAATCGGGTCTTTCGGTGGTCTACACCGAGCTGATGGATTTCGGCGGCGATGAAATTTACTTCAAACATGAGCCCGCGCTCACGGGCAAAACCTACGGCGAATCCTTGCTCGCATATGAAGACTCGTCCGTGATGGGCATTCGCAAAGCAGACGGACGGATTCTGCTCAACCCGCCGATGGATTCTACAATCGCAGCGGATGACAAGATCTTTGCCATCTCTGCCGATGACGACACGATTCGTCTCGCCAGCCCAAGCCTGATTCAGATCAATGAAGCTTTCATCCGCTCGAACCGGGTCCCGCTTAAGCCCCAACCCGAGAAATGTCTCATTCTCGGCTGGAACCGCAGCGGCACGACCATTGTGCATGAGTTGGATAATTACGTGCCCAAGGGTTCACAGGTCACCATTGTGGCTGATATCTATAACATTGAAAAGCAGATCATCGCCCAGGGCGGCAAACTCAAGAATCAAAAACTGGTGGTGCTCGAAGGCGAAACCTCTGACCGCGACCTGCTCGATACCCTCAAGGTGCAGGATTTCGACCACGTCATCGTGCTGGCATATAACACCCTCGAGCCTCAGGAAGCCGATGCGAAGACCCTCGTCACATTATTGCACCTACGCGATATGGCGCAAAAAGACGAGACCCCGTTCTCCATCGTCAGCGAAATGCTCGACCTGCGCAATCGCGAACTCGCTGAAGCCACGCAAGTGGACGACTTCATCGTCAGCGAACACCTCGTCAGCTTGATGATGTCGCAGCTTTCAGAGAACGCTGAATTGTTCGATGTATTCACCGACATGTTCGACCCCGAAGGTTCCGAGATCTATCTCAAGCCGATCAACGATTACGTGGCGCTGGGAGAACCGGTCAACTTTTATACAGTGGCCGAGGCGGCGAAAAGGCGCGGGGAAACAGCGCTCGGCTACCGGCTTGAGAAAGAAGCGGGCGATGCCGGCAAAGCCTACGGCGTCCATACGAATCCGAAGAAGTCCGGTCAAGTTGTATTTACATCCGAAGATAAAGTCATTGTGATCGCAGAAGAGTAGCTAAAAGACCCTAAAGGTTTGTGAAACCTTTAGGGTCTCTCCATCGTATGTACGCTTATGACCAAAGGAGGTCAACATGCAGTTTCTTATCATTGCTGTTTTACTATTGGCAGGCCTTGTCATATTAGTCCTGCTATCAGGTATTCGCTACATCCCCAACACCCGCATTGGTATCGTTGAAAAACGCTTTAGCTTCAGCGGCTCGGTGCAGAGTGGGTTCATCGCGTTGCACGGTGAAGCCGGTTTTCAGCCCAAGGTTTTGCGCGGTGGTTTACATTACCTGATGCCCATTCAATATGTAGTGCGGATGGCGCCGCTCGTGACCATCCCGCAAGGCAAGATCGGTTATATCTTCGCACGTGATGGCAAACTACTCGACTCGACGCAAACCCTCGCATCCAACGAGGAAGTGAGCGATTTCCAGGATGTGGAAAGTTTTCTCAAAAGCGGCGGGCAGCGCGGACCGCAGCGCCGCATCCTGCGTGAAGGTACCTATGCCATCAACCTGATGCAGTTCATCGTGCTGACCGACGAGCGCATTTATTCCCTGCCGCTCAGCCGTGATGAAATGCAGACCATCCAGGGCATGGCGCAAGTCATTACCGAACGCGGCGGATTTGTCCCTGTGATCATCAAGGATACAGACGATAAGATCGGCATTGCCACCGTCCATGACGGTCCCTCACTGGGACAGGGTGAGATCATCGCGCCCGTGGTCGGTGATGACTCCAAGAATCATGAAACCTATCACAACAAATTCCAGGACCCTGACAAGTTCTTAAAAGCCGGTGGCTTCCGCGGTCGCCAATTGCAAGTGCTGGTTGAAGGCACGTACTATGTCAACCGCTTGTTCGCCACGGTTGAAATGATCCAGAAGACGGTCATTGAAGTGGGTAATGTCGGCGTGGTTGTTTCTTATACTGGTGAGACTGGTGAGGATCTTTCCGGCATTGATTATCGCCACGGTGAGTTGGTGGCGCGCGGTAAACGCGGTGTCTGGGAAGAGACATTGATGCCCGGTAAATATGCGTTCAACACGTATGCCGGTAAAGTGGTTGCCGTACCCACCACCAACTTCATCCTCAAATGGATCCGCAACCAGACGGGCGCACACAAGTTCGACGAGAATCTTAGCGAAGTCTCACTCATCACCAAGGACGCGTTCGAACCGTCCCTGCCGCTCTCGGTCGTTGTACACATTGACTATAAAAAGGCGCCGCTGGTCATTCAACGCTTCGGCGATATTAAACGCCTCGTTGAACAAACGCTCGACCCGATGGTCGCCGCCTACTTCAAGAACGTCGGTCAGACCCGCACCCTGATCCAGCTGCTGCAGGAACGCAGTGACATCCAGCAAATTTCGAGCAAGGAGATGAAGGAAAAGTTCGAGCATTACAACCTTGAGCTTGAAGAAGTGCTGATCGGTACACCGTCATCGCCTGAGGGTGATGTTCAAATTGAAACCATTCTGACGCAGTTACGTTCGCGTCAGATCGCTGCCGAACAGATCGAGACCTACGACCGCCAGGAGAAAGCCGCGGTCAAGGAACGCGAACTCCGTGAAGCCGAGTCCCGCACCCAAATGCAGACGAGCATGACCCAAGCCGAATTGAACATCGCGATTCAATCGAACCAGGGTAAGGCTGAATACCAGCGCTCCATTCAGCAAGCCGCGCAGATCCGTGCGCTCGCCGAAGCCGAAGCTGAGAAGATCGCGCGCATCGGTATCGCGCAGGCGCTCGCCACCGAAGAACAAGTCCGCGCCTATGGCGGACCGCAATTCCAGGTGACGCAGCAAGTGCTCAATCGTTTCTCTGAAGCCGTGCAGCAGTCGAAAGTGGATGTCGTCCCGCGCGTGGTCGTCGGCGCCAGCAAAGATGGCGGCACAGGCAATGTCATGGAAGGCTTACTCACCATGCTGCTCTCCGATCGTTTCAGCGCGCTCTCCAAGGAAGCCCAAGGCGCACGCTCGGAAGAAGCCGAACAACTCCGCGCTGAGATCCGCAAGAGCATGACGAACAAGACCGATAAGAAAGAATAACATGGCCCGTAGGGGCGAGGTCCTCTCGCCCCTACGCTCATCCCAACACAACAGGGCGGGGAGACCCCGCCCCTACAAGATATTCCGAATCAATTTAGCATTCTCCGCCGCGCACGGATGATCGCCGTGCAAGCATAACGTATCCACCCGCACACGTTTCTCCCCAAACAAAATCCCATTCTGGATTAAATCCACCGCATGTTTCGCCACTTCTTCAGGCGACTCGATGATCGCATGCGGTTCTTTGCGTGAGACCAATGTCCCATCGGGATTGTAGTTCCGGTCAGGGAAACCCTCGTTCATGACTTTTAATCCGACTTCAAGCCCCGCTTCGATCAACCCCGAACCTGCCAGCCCAACCAAAACTAGATCTCCGCTGAATCTTTTTACCGCCCGCGCAATGGACATTGCCAACGCCCGATCCTTCGCCGCTTGATTGTAGATCGCCCCATGCGGCTTGACATGGACCAACTCCACGCCTTCGGCTTTCGCGATCGCGGCGAGCGCACCAATCTGATACAACATCAACGCTTCCACTTCCTCCGCTGGCAGCGTCATCTCGCGCCGCCCGAATCCTTCCACATCCAACCAGCTCGGATGCACACCGACCGCCACTCCATATTTCTTCGCCAAGCGGATAGTTGTCTGCATCGTCTTCGCATCCCCCGCATGAAATCCGCACGCGATATTAGCAGATGTAATATACGGCATAATAGCTTCATCATTGCCGATGTTCTCACCCATGTCACAATTGAGATCAATGTTCATAATTCATCCTTTCTGGAGTCCCGCAGCTTGCTGCGGCAGATTCGTGGGACAGCTTGATGTCCGACCCCAGAGTTAATCTGGCTCGACAATTTTACTCAGCCCACTCATCAACGTCCGATACCTCTTCTGCGCCTTCGCTACTGTCGTCTCCCGAAAACGGATTTTACTTCTCCCCGGCACACACTGCGTGAGCAACGGCAAATCGGCGCTGACAACTGTTCCGATCTTAGGATACCCGCCCGTTGTGGGAGAGTCTGCCATCATCACGATGGGCTGTCCATTTGAGGGGACTTGGATCGCACCCATCGTCATCCCTTCGGAGATCAACTCTGATTTGTTGCGATGGGTCAACGCCGCGCCTTCAAGTCTGTATCCCATGCGGTCAGATGTATTGCTAACTGTATATTCTTGCGACATAAATGTCGCGATACTTTCATCCGTAAAATATTTTTCCTGCGGACCCATGATTACATCGACAGTGGGGGTATCGCTATAAATAGGACGCGCCTCTTCTGGCAAAGTCCGCGCGGCGAGTTCGTGGAGGGAGCGTGAAGGTGTTCCTGATTTTAAGACATTGCCTACCTGCAACTGCCTGCCGTCAAGTCCGCCAAAGCGACCGCGCAGGTTGGTTGAAACCGAATCAAGCACCGGCTGAGCAAGAACGCCGCCTGCAACAGCGAGATATGCCCACATGCCAGAGTCCAGTTTGTTGAGGCGGACTGTCCAACCGGCACGGACGTAATACGAACTCCACAATGGAAATTCCCAAACATAGACCGATACAGTATATCCAACACCCGCGACCGCAATGACGCAATCTCGCAATGCGCGAAACGTGATGTCACCCAATCCAATTTCGAGCACGGCACAATTCGCATCATTGCCAGCCAATGCGTTCGCCGCATGAAATGCAAACGCATCCATCGGACCGGATGAAGGCACACCAAACTTTCTCCAGCCAATGCGACCAGAGTCTTGAATTGTGGCGAGCGCGTTGCATTCGATGATTTCAAGTGACATGTTTCAAATGAGTTCAGTCGGCAGTTGAACTGCCGACTGAACGGGTATGAATTTCACCTCATCGCCCGGCGCAAACAAAAACGGCGAATCGGAATTAGGGTCGAAAAGCTTCAGTAGTGTCCAGCCAATCAGATTCCAACCGCCCGGCGATTCGATCGAATAGATGCCAGTCTGCGAACCGGCGATGGCGACTGTCCCAGCTGGGACGCGCGTACGCGGTGTTTCGAGGCGCGGCATGACAAGCGCATCATCGAGTTTGCCCATATAGGGATAGCCCGGTGTAAAGCCCATCATGTGCACCGTATAGATTTTCTCGCTGTGAATGCGAATGACATCTTCAATGCGCAAACCAAGATGTGATGCGACCAATTCAAGGTCAGGACCCAACTCCCCACCGTATTGCACCGGGACTTCAACCAGCCGCGGTTTGCGAGATTCGTTTTCTTGAATCTGAGTCAGCTTCTCGCGCAGGATATTTTTTATTTGGATAAACGAGAGCACAAGCGGGTCATAATGCACGAGCAGAGTTGCATACGCCGGGACGGTCTCAACCACCCCCGCAATCGCCGAAGCTTCTACAAGACCTGCCAGCGCATGGACGCGCTGATTGATGGCAACATCGATTTCCTCGCCAAGTTGTATCAGTACGGCTGAATCGCCTAGGGCGGTGATCCGCGGTTTGAAATGCATCTTTTGCTTTCGTTTTCTCGTAAGCATAGTGGACCTCTTGCGAAAGCAGATTGGAATCCTGAAGTTTTACTTCAGGAGCAAACTCGCAAACGCCGAAAGTAGGACTTTCGGATTCCCATTCTCAACGCTTCAGGTATTCTAACGGAAAACCACCTCCAATTTCCGAATAAAAGAGTACCCGTCTGCGTTAAGATAATGTACACAGAAAAGGAAATCAAGACCGTGGCAGTAGTTCTGGCAGTCAGTGAAATGGAATTGGTCGGCGAAGCGCAAAGTGGCGACCGCAACGCTTTTAGCGAACTGGTCCGCATCCATGCGCGGGGCGTGTTCAATGTGGTCTATCACATGTGCGGTGACGCGCTGGTCGCCGAAGATGCCGCGCAAGAGACCTTCATCCGCGCCTGGCAGAACCTTTCCTCTTACCGCCCGCAGACACCGCTCCGCAACTGGTTGTACCGCATCGCTTTCAACGCCGGGCTGGATATGCTCCGCAAGGAAAAACGCATTCTGCCTACTGCTATTGAAGATATGAATCTGACCGATGGTCAACCCGGGCTTGAGGCGCAGGTATCGCAAAACGAAAGAACAAGTCTCGTGCAAAAGGCGGTTATGTCCCTGCCCGATGCGAGCCGGGCGGTGCTGGTACTCAGAGAATATGAAGGCATGTCTTATCAAGAAATTTCATCAACCCTCGATATACCGGTCGGAACTGTGATGTCGCGTTTGAGTTATGCACGTAATTTATTGAAAGCAAAATTGCAACCGCAATACTCTTTACTGGAGGCTGAACATGTCTAACCACGTCACCGAATGGTTGAATGCGTATTTCGATGGTGAACTGCACGGCAGTCGGCTTCAACAAGTGCAGGCACATCTCATCACATGTAAAACCTGTCAGGATGAGTTGGACGCATTAGGAAACGTATCGGGACTCTTGCACGAAGTCCCATTACCGGACTTCCCGTCACCAGAACGCTTCGCGACTCAGGTGAACCTGCTTCTGCCTCACAAGCGGACTCTCACTCCCAGCCGTCGCCTCTTCGAAGTTGGCTGGTGGCTGATCCCGGTCGGGATCGTGGCGACATGGGTCTTTATCACTACAGCCATCCTGCTCAGCGACGTGGTCAGCACGGCAAAGAACTTTGGAATATTAGATAACACGACTGCTTCGTTCATCTCAGCTCCGTCCGATACAGCAGATGTGACGTCAACACTGGGGCAGTTCGGTATGCTGCGAGGCAGCGGTCTGCAATGGGCTGAGACGACCGAGACTTATACCCGAAGTGTACTGCCGCAAGTTATTTTACAAGTTGCAGTCGCGCTGTTGTATCTCACATGGTTTGCGATTTGGTGGGCACGTCACACGCATCAGGGGCAGGAACAGCTCCTCGAAGGCTGAGGCAGGCTCACAGTCAGAAAAGAACGAATAAGAAAGTATGTCCCGAAGGATATCCGTCAGATAATCCATCATAAGAAACCCTTCGACAGGCTCAGGACAAAGCCTTCGGGATGATATCAACAAGGAGAAATAGAATGATAGACCCCGTCAAAATTTTGAAACGCTCATGGACCATCCTATGGAGTTATCGCGCTCTTTGGGTATTTGGCTTGATCTTGGCACTGGCGGCTGGTGGTGCTTCCAGTCAGGGTTCGAACAATAGCAATTACAGATTCAATCAGAACAGCGGCGAAACTCCGCAGGTGACGCCGCAGAGTATGCAGCAGGGTTGGCAGGATTTCCGGCAAGAATTCAATAAAATTTTCGAGCAGGGCATTCCTGAAGCACACATCACGGGTCGGGAATTGATATCCTTCCTGTGGGTGTTCGGCGCTTTCATCTTGATCATGACGCTTGTGGGCATCGTCACGGCAGTTGCGAGATATGTTTCTGAGACCGCGGTCATCCGCATGGTGGATGAATATGAAAGTACCGGCGTGAAGAAAACCGTGCGTGAAGGTTTTCGCATCGGCTGGTCGAAGACCGCCTGGCGTTTGTTCCTGATCAACCTGATCGTGAACCTCCCAGCGATCGCGCTCGTGCTGGTGCTGCTGACCATAGGTATAAGTGTTTTCTTTGCGGTGGTCAACGGCGGTACAAACTTCGCTGCGTTCACCGTGGTATCTACGATCGTGATCGCCTTCATCTCCGTATTCGTGGTGGTGATCCTGAGCATCGTCCTGCGCCTGGCACGCAACTTCTTCTGGCGGATCAGCGTGCTGGAAGATGTCGGTGTTCGTGAATCTTTTCGGCGCGGTTGGACTTTGGTGCTTGAGAATTGGAAGAACGCCGGCTTGATGTGGCTTGTGATGATCGGTCTGGGAATCGTTTGGATGGTTGCCTCCATCATCCTGATCATCGTCAGCATCCCGATCGTGATCGTGACAGCGGTCATCGCGTTGCTCGTATCTGCGCTCCCCTTCCTGCTGTTCGTCGGTATCTTCAGCACTTTCCTCACCGGCTGGCTCCCGTGGGTCGCGGGCGGGATATTCGCAGCGCCGTTATTCTTCACCCTCGCCTTCTCACCCTGGCTCTTGCTGGGAAGCTGGCAGGCGGTGTACACCTCAACCGTCTGGACATTGACCTATCGTGAGATCAAAGCCTCGCCTATGATTGTGGCTGAGTCAAAAGTGGAACTACCCCCACCAAGCTAGTAAATATCCGTCAAAACAAATTTGACTCACCCCGAAATTAATCTTTCGGGGTGAGTTTTTAAATACTAAATGGGACGCAGATAAACGCAGATGAACGCTGATTTTTGCTTTTTATCAGCGCGAATCAGCGTTCATCTGCGTCCAAATTAAATTCGGGGTTCAATGATGTTTATTACCGTTCAAAGATGCTGATGCTTTCGATATGATACGTTTGCGGGAAAAGATCGAATGGCGTGACTTCTTTTAGTTTGTAACCGCCATTGATCAACCGCGCCACGTCACGCGCCAGCGTGGATGGATCACAGGAGACATACGCAATGACTTGCGGACTCAATTCCAAGATGCCGTCGATGACTTGTTTATCCAGCCCTGCGCGCGGCGGGTCAACCAACACGATGTCCGGCTTCGCTTCGAGATGCAGGATCACATCCTCAGCCATATCCTCGTAAAGTTCCACGTTATCGAACTCATCCAAATTGACAGTGAAATCTTCGCAAGCCGATTCGGATAATTCAATGCCGATTACTCGCCCGCATTTGGGAGCAAAGAAGGCGCTGAAGAGTCCAACTCCGCAGTAGACATCGAGTAAAGTCGTAGATAAGGAAACAGGTAGACAGGTAAGCAGGTGTTGCACCATCTTCTCAGCCATGACCGTATTCACTTGAAAAAACGAGGCGGCAGAGACTTTGAAATCGCGGTCCAATACACGGATGATGATGTGGTCATTCCCGGCAATCACAACCGTATTCTCTTCATAGACATGCGCGATGGAGATCCCCGCTTCGATCTCCAACTCAGGCGGCTCGGGCGATTCAGATTCAAGCACCATGAGCAGATCATCGTCCACGCCTGCGCGGATGGAGACGCGCTCGATATCCGTTTCAGGTTCAAATTCAAGTTGTGACCAGAACTCATTGATGGACGCTTCGGGCATGTGACATTCGGTAATGGGGATCACCCGATTCGAATTGGACTTTTGAAAACCCAGCTTGCCATCCCGATCTAAAGAGAACTGCACGTGGTTGCGATAATTCCACGGGTTGGGACTCGCCACCATCGGTTTGACCGGTGGATCATCGATCTTACCAATGCGTTTGAGTTGATCGATCAGGATCTCAGTTTTTGCGATGAGTTGTTTTTCGTACGGCAGGTTTTGATAATGACATCCGCCGCATTCACCGAAGTGTTTGCACTTGGGAGTGATTCTATCCTTCGATGGTTCCAGAATCTCGACGATTGCCCCGCGCGCAAAATTTTTCTTTTCGTCAGTTAAGCGCACGCTGACTCGTTCACTGGGCAAGCCAAAAGGAATAAAGACCGCGCGACCGTCATCGAGACGTCCCATTGCTTCGCCGCCGTAGGTGAGGGTTGTCAATGTTAATTCGTGAATTTTTGAATCTTCCATCGTGATTATCCTGCTCAAAATAATACTGCGTAATTCGTATTACGTAAATTACGCGTTACGAATTACGCAGTACGTGGCGTACTTAATATCGAGACTTCTTATTTGATGAAGAACGAAAGCACAATGAGCAGTGCGAAGAACGAGCCAGCCAACACACCGATGCGACCGAGGTCGCGTTTGATATAGGTGTAATCGGGGTTGAACTCGGTGGGGGCGTTTTTCGCTGAAGTAACCACGCTTACTCTGCTTGCTGTACGTTTATTATTCTTAGCCATTTTCTTTACTCCTTTAATTTTGCAACCGCGCAAAAACTACAATGCGCTGTTTATCAACCAGATATGGATAGCATGAAATCAAGGTCACAGTGGGGCTGCCCGTGGATGCCATCACTTCCACGGCAGTTGGCTCAACCAGAGCGGTGCGGTCCACCACATACACATATTGGCGCTGCTGTGAATATAAGATCACCTGGTCGCCGGGCTGCAGTTTATCCAAAAAGCGGAACAACTCGCCGTACACATCGTTGTGCGCCGAAAGGATCACGTTCCCATTCTGACCGGGGTTCACCGAGCTCACGTTCTGCCCAACGCCCTTTTTCAACTGTTCCCAACCATCGCCCTGCACGATCGGCGCATCAATATTGAGCGCAGGGATCTGAATGCGGATCGCCTGATCGGGCGCCGAAGTCGGTATCGGAATATTCGCCAGCGACTGCACCATCGGCTGTAAATGCACCGGGATCTCCGCATCGTTGAAACGCGTGTTGCCCTGCGCATCGGGCGGCAAATGTCCCGAGGGCAACACTACCGCCATCACCAGCGGCGTCGGCGTGAACGTTTCCTGAATCAGCGCAGATTTGACTTCCGTATTCAGATCGCGCAACACACCAAATCCGCTGATGAGGACTCCGACGAGTCCCACCACTGCGAGGACTTCCACCACCAACAGGACTCGGTCCATCACCCGTCGGCGCTTCGTGCCTGGGACCTGGGGCTGGTCGCCGGTATCCTCGAGCGTATCCACCACTGGAGCAGACGCCGCGAAAGCATCTGGCGCAACATCCACGACTCGTCCCGTTCTTTTAAAGTGCTCCAGCCTTTCATGACGCACACCGCGCCGTTTCTCGATAAGCAAACGGCGTAACTCCTCAACCGACATATCTTCCGGGGCTCTACGTCTGGGCATGGCGATGGGATTATACCGCAGGAGTTGGGATTGCCAATTTCTGTTACCCTCGTTATAATGTCAATCCTTCGGGCGGGTAGCTCAGTTGGTTAGAGCACATCGTTGACATCGATGAGGTCGCAGGTTCGAGCCCTGTCTCGCCCACACAAAAGCCATTCCATTTGCGGAGTGGCTTTTTATTTTCCTTACCCATTCGGGTGTTATGATTTTGCAAACATACAGATATAATGACCACATACTGTACACGAAACGCATAGGAGAACCCGTATGACAAAACGCGTATTCAACTTCAATCCAGGACCCGGTGCCCTGCCGCTCGAAGTCCTCGAACAGGCGCAAGCCGAGCTGCTCGATTTCAAAGGCACCGGTATGTCCGTGATGGAAATCAGCCACCGTTCCAAAGAATTCGAAGCGGTGATCGAAGGCGCACAAGCAGACCTAAGTGCGTTGCTCAACATCCCTGCTAATTACAAGATCCTGTTCCTGCAAGGCGGCGCGTCTCTGCAGTTCACCATGTTGCCCATGAACCTGCTCCCGGCTGGCTCATCAGCCGATTACATCGTCACCGGCGTGTGGGGCAAGACAGCCGTCAAAGAAGCCCAGAAGATCGGCAAGGTTCGCACCGCCGCCAACACCGAAGCAGACGGTTTCAAGAGTCTGCCCGAAAAACTTGATCTTGACCCCAATGCCGCCTACCTGCATTTCACATCCAACGAGACCATTCACGGCATCGAGTACTTCACCGAGCCGACACCGTCAGCCGGTGTTCCACTGGTTTGTGATGCTTCGTCCGATTTCATCAGCCGCCCCATTGACATCTCAAAATATGCCATGATGTATGCCGGTGCTCAAAAGAATGCCGGACCTTCAGGCGTGACCATCGTCATCATCCGTGATGATCTGTTGGAACGTATCCCCGCCAACCTGCCGGTGATGCTGGACTACAAGGCGCTCGCCGCCAGCGGATCCTTACACAATACCCCGCCGTCCTTCTCGATCTATCTCGTGGGATTGGTTTTCAAGTGGGCGTTGAAATCCGGTGGTCTAACTGAAATCGAAAAGACCAACCGCAAAAAAGCAGAATTGGTCTATCAGGCAATTGATCAAAGCGGCGGCTTCTATCGTGGACATGTCCTGCAAGCCTCTGCCCGCTCACTGATGAATATTCCCTTCCGTTTGCCCAGCGAGGAACTCGAAGAGACTTTCGCTAAGGAAGCCAAGGGTGCCGGGCTGATCGGTCTCAAAGGACATCGCTCCGTTGGTGGTATGCGCGCCTCGATCTACAACGCGGTAACCATTGAAGGCACACAAACACTGGTCCAGTTTATGGCTGAATTCCAAAGGAAGAACGGCTAGACAAGATTAGGCGCAACTTAAAACAAAAAGTCCCGAAATGGGACTTTTTGTTTTAAAGATTTTTCCAAAACCGATGGTTGAATTTCTCAAATCCCATTTTTTCGAAAAACGCATGGGCTTCAGAATTGAAGCCCCACGAATCCAATTGGATCTTTGGAACATTTAATTGATCAGCCAGAGCCTCGGCTTGTTTGATCAATACCGCACCAACTCCTCGTCCCTGTGCAGTGGGTCGGACCGAGATCTGGTCAACAAGCAGGTAACGCATTGCAAAGGTGAAGGAGTTCTCAAGTCGCTCGATCAACTTGCACAGAACGTAGCCGAGAGCTTGTCCGTTTTCTTCGGCGATGAAAATGCTTACCACTGGGTCAGCTAACATTTCGCTGAAGAAATCAATAGCGAAATCGTCGCTTGTGGGCGTTTTGAAAATATCTGGGTGATGTTTGGCGTGCAGGCTTTGCACATCCATACACAATGAGGAGAGAAGCAAACTATCTGTGGCAATTGTCTGACGAATTTTCATAAACCAGCCTCCGGCTTGACAGACATTCTATTCGGCATATAATAACACTCATAGAAACGCTTCGACCGGGACGAGTAGTTGGTCCATTTTCTGACAGAGAGTCCAAGCTGATAGTTGAGAGCTTCGACCAGAAGATACCGATGAAAACCACCCGCGAGCATGAAGCAGAAAGCTTTCAGCGATTAGCTGTTAGCGAGTAAGCGGAACGGTTGGCTCCGTTAAAGGCTGAAGAGATACTCTTATTTGAGGGTAAATCGGGTGGAACCGCGTGAATCAAAATTCTCGCCCCGTGTGTGGGCGAGTTTTGTTTTTAATTCGCTCTGATGTACAGCGACATTTATGTCGCTCTGATTTGCGAGATAAATGTCGCGTTACAGATTTTCAAAAGGAGTTTGCCATGACTGAAGATGACAGCATCACTCGTCGGCGACTCGGAGGTTGTTGCTAACCGCTCTCCGAAGTCGCGAAAAATCATTCGAAGCGGTAGCAACTACAAATTAAGAAAGGAAGCGAAAATGTCACAACAAGTTCAGGAAAAATACGAAGAGTCCCAACTCTATAAGATCCGTCACTCGGCGGCGCATGTCATGGCGCAGGCTGTGCTGGAGATGTTCCCCGATGGCAAGGTTACGATCGGTCCGCCGGTGGAGAACGGGTTCTATTATGACTTCGATCTGCCACGCAATCTGACGCCGGAGGATCTGGAAGCCATCGAAAAGCGCATGCGCGGAATCGTGCAAGGCAAGCATGAGTTCAAGAAGACAGTTGTCTCTGCCGAAGAGGCGAAGAAGATCTTTGCGGATCAGCCTTACAAATTGGAGTTGGTCGAAGGACTCGAAAAGGGCGGCACGGATGAGTACGGCAATCCGTTGAATGAGAAGCCTGAGATCTCGATCTATCAACAGGATACGTTCACGGATCTGTGTCGTGGTCCGCATGTGGCGAGCACGAAAGAGATCAAACAGGATGCGTTCAAGTTGATGTCCATTGCGGGCGCGTATTGGCGCGGCGACGAGAACAACAAGATGCTGCAGCGCATCTATGGCACGGCTTGGGAAAGCAAAGACCAGTTGAAGGAGTATTTGAATCAACTGGAGGAAGCCAAGAAGCGTGACCATCGCAAGCTGGGCAAAGAATTGGAAATCTTCATCTTCGATGATGAGGTCGGTCCCGGCTTGCCGTTGTGGCTGCCGAATGGCGGCGTGCTGATCGAAGAGTTGGAAAAACTCGCCAAGGAGATGGAAGATAAGGCGGGGTACCTCCGTGTCAAGACGCCGATCCTCACGAAAGAAGATCTATTCTTGCGCTCCGGTCATCTGCCCTATTACGCAGAGAGTATGTATGCGCCGATGGAGATCGAAGGCGTGAAGTATTATGTCAAGCCGATGAACTGCCCGATGCACCACAAGATTTTCGGCTCAAAGGGACGCTCATACCGCGACTTGCCTGTGCGCCTCGCCGAATACGGGACATGTTACCGCTACGAGAAATCGGGCGAACTCTTCGGCTTGATGCGCGTCCGCTCGATGCAGATGAACGACGCTCACATCTACTGCAGTGAAGACCAGTTCGAACAGGAATTCATGGGTGTAGTAGCGCTATACCGCAGGTACTTCGAACTGTTTGGTATCGAGAAGTATGTCATGCGCCTGTCTCTGCACAGCAAAGCGGGACTCGGTAAGAAGTATGTGGATAACGAGCGCCTGTGGATCAAGACGGAAGACATGGTGCGCCGTGCCATGGATAACGGCGGCGTGCCGTATGTCGAGCGCGAAGATGAAGCTGCATTCTACGGTCCCAAGATCGACGTGCAAGTCTGGTCAGCTATTGGCAGAGAGTTTTCGCTGATGACGAATCAAGTGGACTTTGCCGTGCCGGAACGCTTTGACCTGAAGTTTACGAACAAGGAAGGTCAAGACGAAATTCCGCTGTGTATTCACCGTGCGCCGCTTTCCACGCATGAACGTATGGTCGGTTTTCTGCTGGAGCATTACGCGGGCAACTTCCCGGTCTGGCTTTCGCCGGAACAGGTACGCGTCATTTCGATCACGGATGCACAGAACGAGTATGTGGAAGATATCGCCAAACAATTGCGCGAAAACGGCATCCGCGCCCACGCCGATTTATCGTCACAGCGCATGAATGCCAAGATCAGACAGGCGCAGATGATGAAGGTGCCGTATATGCTCGTGGTTGGTGATAATGAAATGCAGGCTGGGCAAGTCTCACTCCGTGCACGAGATGGGAGCCAGCAGAATAATATTCTGCTCAGTGAGTTTATAGCGCGGGCAAAAGATAGGGTTGTAAGAAGGGCAAGCGAGTTGTAGCAAGAAAAAGCGGAGAGCCACAAGGTTCTCCGCTTTTTTTGAGAAGATTTCAGGAAATACTTCATGGCATCGGTATGCTATCCTTCGGACTCCATTGCATTTGCCATGGACCATGAATAAGAACCTGCAAGTCGCTTAGCTTGATCATTAATTTTCCAGATGGCGGCTCACCTTTATATTCAAGTTGATAATATATTTGACCTCTGTGAAAATTGTCGCTTCCTTGACCGCCGCCAGTGCTGAACGGAATACCCACAATTTCAGGATAAAACAATTGCACATCAGGGTCAGTCAGAAATTGAAATTCGTATGCATTACTTGTTCGTTTAATGGAGACCTCACGTATCTTATATCCGGCAATTTGTGCATCCGGCTTAAGATACCAGGTTTGCCCCACTTGCGGGTCAGCCCCTGTATCAAACTCGAATTCTGTTGTTTCGCCTAGCAAGTAGGCATTTACAGCATCCATGGTGATAGTGATGGGCCAAGCGTATTGCTTGCCCTGTATTTCATAAGCCCAGGGAAATTCACCTTTTACCTTGTTATCTTCTGGTATGCCGCTGGCAGGCAAGCCTCTTACAATTTGTCCCTTTGCATCAATGAAACTCGTCAAGCTATTGTAAAATCCAATCGGATCTACATTGGATGGGAAACCATTCAATCGAAACTTTCCGATCAATATATAGCCGTCATTGGTTTCAATTACCTGATCCACCGTCATGGCGGGTTGATAATTGTCCGTTGCAGATGTAGAAGGCGCCACGCCAATAACTGGAAGAACTGCCATATCAGGTGGAGCAGATACAAACTGCAGAGGTATTTCCCAATTCTCAGGCAATGCCCCTGGTGCTGTTTCTGGAATACAAGATACCAGGAAGACTGCTTTGTTTATTTCATCTGGAATAGGTCCAAAGACATGGCGATTCTCAAAACCGGAAGACCAACCGCTTCCTTCGCCAGTCTGTAGTGACATCAATGTTCCATCGGGCAAGGATAAATGATCATCTACAAAACAGATATTACTCTTTTCAACGCTGGAATGAGAAACTTCCGGCGTTTCACTTCCAATTGGGATAATTGCCGATGATGAAAAAGAATAACTTGAATCTCCTTCACCAGTTCCTGCATTATTTCCCTGGCTAGCTTCCTGATTTGTATAAGCATCTAATGGAATCCCTTCTACTTTATAAACAACCACAGTCTTATCTGCACTCAGCACAACTTGTTCAACGGTCAAAGTAATTCCATCGCGTGTTACCGATATGGGCTCCGCAAGTATGCGCAAGGGTAAACTTTGATCGATCATTCCTATTCCAGGAATATAGCCCATCACCTTCCCGATGGCGTATGCAACACTAGTTAACAAGGCAAGCAACATCAAAACGAGCAAAATGGTCAACACAGGTCTTGCACGTAAAGTGGTCATGAAAGATCTCCCTTCGAGTCTTGCAGCAATTTTCGGCATCAAATTTACATCCTCAGGCACAGCGCGGCGGGCGATGTTCTCCAACGCGTCTTTCATGTGATTCTCTTTCATTCATCGCTCCTTTCCGCCAACATGCTGCGCAGTCGTTCACGCGCCGCGTTCAACAGCCACTTGATTGTGCCCACCGCCGCACCCGATTCAATCGCCATCTCCTTCTCGCTCATTTCCAAAAAATATCTTTGCACGATCACGGCTCTCTGTCGCGGCGACAAGCTCCTCATCGCCTCCCAAATTTCATTTTGGATTTCGGCAGACTCTACCTGCTGTTCAACCGATGCAACTCTTGAAACGATCTCTGCCCAAACGGATTCATCCGCTTCATCCCCCACTTCAACCTGCCTCGCCGACTTTTGCATAATCTTCACTGAAGCATTGATCACGCTCCGCATGAACCACGGCTCAAAGGGACGAGTCGCATCGAAGCCGCGGATGGAACGAAATACTTGTATGAAACAATCCTGGACAACATCCTCAGCCAAGCCAGGGTCGCGCGTGATGAGATAGGCTGTGCGCACAGCCTTCACCTGATACTGGCTGACCAAAAACTCCAGTCCGCCAATATCGCCTCGTTTCAACCGTTGAAGAGCTTCCTGTTCCAGCATCATCCTCACTCTATATATCCGATCATACCTGAAAAGGTTGGGTGAGATTTATTGCCAGATATACTCTGGGGCTGTAAAATGGCTCCAGACCATGGGTGGCGGAGGAGTTTTGACCGCTCATGGTCTGTTTTGTTGACGATTCACCCCCGCTCATGGTATTATTCGCCCGCTAAAAAGCCAGCCTCAGGCTGGGATTTGTTTTTTGAAACTATAGGAGTATCTTATAAGCGCCAACGAATTTCGAGTCAATGAAGGCATTCGGGTTCCCGAAGTCCGCTTGATTGGACCCAACGGTGAGAACATCGGAGTGGTATCCATGAAGCAGGCTATGCAGATCGCCCGCGATGCCGAAATGGACGTGGTGGAGGTTTCGCCCAACGCCGCTCCCCCAGTTTGCCGCGTAATGGATTTTGGCAAGTTCATTTATGAACGCGCCAAGAAAGACCGCGAAGCTAAAAAAGCCCAGACGAAGATCGAAGTCAAAGAGATCCGTCTGCGACCGAAAACGAATGAAGCGCATCGCGGCTTCAAAGTGGACGATGCCCGCCGCTGGTTATTGGCAGGCAACAAAGTCCGCGTGACGATCAAGTTCCGGGGCCGCGAAATGGATTATCCCGAGATCGCGCTCGAAGATTTGAAAGAGATTGCTGCGGCCTTGGCTGATGTAGCCGTGGTAGAACAGGCTCCGCAAATGGAAGGTCGTACGATGCTCGTTTTGATGGCACCCATCAAAGGTGTTGTCAAAAAGAAAGAGAAGAGCGAGCAGGCTCCGGCTGAGAAAGAAGCGGAAGCCTAACGACGCGAAGACGGCGTCTCAAGCAGAGTAAGTCCCAAAGATGTTGAAAGTCCGCGGGCGAGCAAGATGAGTCCCGCGGTTTATTTCGTCTAAAAATCGTTTGAAAGGAGAAATCAGCAATGCCTCGCAAAGCAAAAGCTGGAGGAAAGACCAAGCTCAAGACCCACAAGGCGACTTCGAAACGTTTTCGCCTGACCGGTTCCGGCAAAGTTGTGCGCACCAAAGGCGGTAAGAGCCATTTACGCCGACGCACTTCAAAGCGCACAAAGGCGAACTTGAGTGAAATGCAGCCTGTAACGGCTCGCAAGATCATCAAGCGCATTAAGCAACTTGCGCCGAATATGAAATAGTAGCGGCGAGATTGTTTCGCCCGCGAAAGTTGTATTAATTTTTAGTCGCGGCTTTCGGGTGTTCACAACTGGCATAACTTGCCGACGCCCGCGAGTTTGCAGGAGATAAAGAATGACTCGTGTTAAGGGAGGCCCGCAAGGGCACTTACGTCACAAGAAAATTTTGAAGATCACGAAGGGACAGCGCGGCGCCAAGAACCGCCTGTTTAAGCGAGCCAACGAGGCGATGCTCAAGAGCCTCTGGTACGCAACCCGTGATCGCCGCGTGCGCAAACGCGATCTGCGCAAATTATGGATCGCCCGTATCAACGCCGCGGCGCGCCTGAACGGCACCACCTACAGCAAGTTGGTGGCAGCGCTCAAGAAGGCCAGCATCGAGCTCAATCGCAAGATGTTATCCGATATGGCAATCCGCGACCCGCAGGCTTTTGCCGCCGTGATCGCAAAAACGAAGTAGTTTTTTGCAGGGGCGACCCAATGGGTCGCCCCTGCAATATTTAACGGGGTAAAATAATTAGATGAATACCGTTCTCAAAGAACACTCTTTCCCTACAGGTCAAACCCTTCAAATCGTTCAAGGCGACATCACCACCGAAGCAATGGATGTGATCGTCAACGCTGCAAATGAACATTTGCAGCATGGCGGCGGAGTCGCATGGGCGATCTCAAAAAAAGGTGGACCGGCGATTCAAAAAGAATCACTAGACTGGGTCCGCCAGCATGGAGCTGTCCCCCACGCGCATCCAGCATGGACCTCGGGCGGGCTCCTGCCTGCGAAATATGTGATCCACGCTGTGGGTCCCGTCTGGGGCGACGGTGACGAAGACAACAAATTAACCGAGGCTGTGACAGGTTCGCTGCGCGTTGCTGACGAATTGAAGTGCGCATCGATTGCGTTACCCGCAATTTCCACCGGCATCTTCGGTTTTCCCAAAGACCGCGCGGCGGGAATTATATTTTCGGCAATTGAAAATTATTTTGAAAATAATCCATCAAATCTCAAGGTTATAAAATTGACTCTATTCGACCAAGCGACCGTGAACGTATTCGTCAAATCCTGGCAGGACAAGTGGGCGGATAAATCGTGATCACATCTAACCAAAATCCAAAACTTAAACTTGTCCGCGCCTTGTTCGGACGCCCCAAGGAACGCCGCGAAGCAAACGCCTTTGTGATCGAGGGGATTCGCTTGATTGAAGAAGCCGTGACCGCTGGCTGGAAGTTTCAATTCGCCTTATACAGTGACGGACTCAGTGAACGTGGACAAGATCTGCTCAAAGTATTGATCGCCCATCGCATTGACGTGGAAGAAGTCGCTGGTGATCTCTTACAAAAAGTCAGCGATACTGAAACTCCGCAAGGGATTCTCGCCGTTCTTGAGCTTACTCAATTACCAATCCCCAATTACCTTGACTTTGTCCTCATCCCCGACCAGATCCGTGACCCAGGAAATTTGGGCACGTTGATCCGCACCGCCGCGGCAACCGACGTCCAAGCTGTCTTCCTACCCGAAGAAACGACCGATGCCTTTGCACCAAAAGTCGTCCGCGCCGGGATGGGAGCGCACTTCTGTTTGCCGATCCATTCGCTGACGTGGGATGAGATCCGTGAGAAAACAAAAGACCTGCAAGTCTATCTCGCCGACATGGACGGCACATCCTGTTGGGAATCTGACCTTCGCAGCCCATTAGCCTTGATCGTAGGCAGTGAAGCCGAAGGTGCCAGCGCCGAGGGCAGAAATTTGGCAACGCAGAAAATCTCCATTCCAATGGCTGGGGACGTTGAGTCGCTGAATGCGGGCGTGGCGGGGTCCGTGTTGATGTTTGAGGTTGTGAGACAAAGGACTACGTGACAATGAAAATGTCTCCAGACTGGCAAGGCACTTTTAATGATCTTAATAATGTTCTAAAAATCGTTAATGATGTAAATTGGAATATCAATTTCCGTGAGAAAGGTTCTGAATGGGAGCTTTTCAATGACAACCAATTAATTGGAACATTTGATAATAGGAATGAAATGGAATCTTTTATTGTGGGAATGGCACTCGGGCTAGGGTCGTTACCACCTGAAATAGTTGACCAAATCAAGAAGTATATTGGATAATTAAAAATGAAAATTCGTTCCATCACCTACTTCTGTAATCCCAAATATCCACTGGATGAAAAAGTCCTGCGCAAAGCTGGGAAGTTTCTAGCCAAAGCCAAGTCCGCTTACGAAGCGGCGGGCTACGAAGTGCAGACTGTCCGCTTGGCAACGATCCCATTTCCAAAACTATTGGGCGCGGACAATATCAACAAGTTGCCAGAATATACAGGGCAAATCGCGGACATCGCGCAGGGGCTCAATATCGGATATGTTTCACTGGGTCATGCCTCGCCGGAAATGCCGCGCAGTTATGAAGTCATTCCCGATGCGATCTTTGTATCTAAAAATGTGTTCTTTAGCGGTGTGATGGCAGACACCACGCGCGGACTCAACCTCGCCGCCATTCGTGCCTGCGCGGAGATCATTGTCAAATGCGCGACTATCGAATCCAATGGGTTTGCCAATTTACAATTCGCCGCGCTGGCAAACGTCAAAGCGGGTGCGCCGTTCTTGCCCGCCGCGTATCATGACAGAAATCAACCAGCATTTGCAATCGCGACCGAGTCTGCGGATTTGGCAGTCGATGCATTCAGTGATGCAAAGACTATGGAGGAAGGTCGTAAATCCTTAATCGCTCAAATTGAAAAACATGGCAAGAAACTCGCGAAGGTTGCGCAGTCCTTTGATATTAAATTCGGTGGCATCGACTTTTCCCTCGCCCCCTTCCCCGATGATGCGCATTCATTAGGCAATGCTGTTGAAAAAATGGGCGTCCCCAAAATCGGACTGCACGGCTCCCTCGCCGCCGCCGCCATCTTAACCGAAGCCATAGACCGCGCAAACTTTCCGCACACCGGCTTCAGCGGATTTATGCAGCCGGTGCTCGAAGACTCTATCCTTGCCAAACGCGCCGCCGAAGGGACGCTCACCATCAAAGATGTGTTGCTGTACTCCACAGTCTGCGGAACGGGCTTGGACACTGTCCCATTGCCGGGTGACACAACCGCTGAGCAACTCGTGCCGTTATTGCTGGATATATCGGCGTTGGCATTACGTCTCGACAAACCCCTTACCGCGCGCTTGATGCCAGTTCCCGGCAAAAAGGCGGGCGATGAGACCAATTTCGATTTTGGATTCTTCGCCAACAGCAAAGTGATGAAGTTGGAATCATTACCCTTGACCTCACCATTGAACAGCAATGAAACATTTGAGATCAAGAAAAGATAATTGAGGAAAAATGCAAAAGAAAACCGCCACCCTTTTGTTTTTATTGGTCTTCTTGGTTGCATGCGCCAGCCCGGCTCCCCAACCAACTGCAACGTCTATACCGTCTCCGACGCTAACCGCTACTCCATCTCCAACAGAAACACCTGAACCAACTTTAACTCCAACTGCCTCTGACCCAGAGGCATGGCATATAGAAAATGGGATAGCTTATCAAAGCAAAGATGTGACGCCCATCGAAGGGCAAGAATTTCAGCTCAAAAATACTGCGGAGATTTATCAAACAGGATTGCAGACGATATGGGCGGCAACATTGGCAAAAGCACTAGTTGATCTGGATATGCAGAAGACACCAGTGCCCGAATACCTAAAAACCTTTGAACAATTCCAGGCATGGGTAAACGCAAATGGAGGTAAAGTCTCTGGCTTGGCAGAACTTTCAAAAACTGACATCCCTGGAAGTATGTATGCCTCAACAGGAAAAGTATCCACAGATCCTGGCGAGTGGGATCTGAGCCAGATCCATATCGTATTTGGCAAGCTACCAAAAACAAATGATAGTAGGGGGAGTGGGGTGGGGAATGGAACAAATATGGGTGTATATTGGCTCCAAGTTGTGCTAGGAAGTGATGGGCTTCCAGAGATTCGGATTGGACCGAGATTTATACCTCACAATAAGTATAAAGTTTTGGCTCCTAGCCCAGATGGGTCCAGCGTAGACAATGCCCAAGCCTATTCGGTAATGATGGCAGCGTGGCAAGAGGCGATGCAAAAAAGGGCGAATGTCCCTTTTGATCAGTGGGATCCAGCTTCGGGCTGGGGTGCAGTGAATACAAAATTGTCTGGGAATAAAGCAGGAATAGATTTAAATTGGAATGGTGTCTATGATGATGCATATATTGCCTTGACGCCCAATAATTTGACTAGTTTTGTAGTACCCAAATAATTTTAATTCAATAGCTACTTGAACAATGGTCTAAACTGTGGGTAAATGGGGGTATGAGATTTTTCGTGAGAGTGGGAATAGTTTTGGTGGTAATTATGGCTAAATTCCCCGCTCAATGGGAATGAAGTTTTGCAAATCAAAAAGCGTTAGCAAGTTAAAAAGTTAGCAGGTTGAAACGTTTCAACCTGCTAACCTGTAAACCTTCCAACTTTTAAACCCGTAGCTTCCACATCGTGAACGGCTCATCAAAGCCTTTCAAATCGCCGGAAAAACTACTCAACGCACTGGGCGGAATATTTTTTGCGATAAAGTCACGGATCTCTGGGTCGCTATAGAAATCTTCTGAGAAGATCAATTCGCCGCCTTTGGAAAAACCCGGCAGGCGCGCGGTGATGTTGACAGTGGAACCAAAATAATCCAAGCGATCATTCAAATTCACAACGATACAGGGACCTTTATGCAGTCCCACCTTGAGCCACAACATCGGCTCGCCGCGTTCAGCGATAATCGTTTGCGCTTTCCAGACCGCTTTCAACGCGTCGATGGGATGACGGAAGGTCGCCATCACGGCATCGCCCATCGTTTTGACGATCCCGCCGCCTTCTTCAGCGATGGCTTTTTCCAAAATTTCAAAATGCTGACGCACACGTCCGAATGCCGAGGCGTCGCCGATCTTGCGATACATGCGCGTTGAGTCGCGCAGGTCGGTGAACATCAAGACCACCGAGCCAATCGAAATTTCTTCGCCGGGTCGTACCACATCGGTGGCGAACAGATCACGGAAGACTTGTAAAGCCGTCACATCGGCGGCGGTGGCGGCTTGATCGCTCCACGCGGTGCGCTCAAGCGTAAAGGTAGAGTCCGCTTCGGTGGCATTGATCAGGTTGAGGGTCGGAAGAAGCGCGACGTGTCCGCCTTCAGACGGGAATCCAAATGTTGTCGCACGCACGTCAAGTTTGGCGTCCCCATCCACATCCGCAAATAAAGAGAGCGAGCCGGGTACGTTCGAAGCGCGCAGGGTGTAGCGCCCCGCTTCGAGCTGCAAAGGCGCGGGCAGGGATTGCAAAGCGGAGATGGTCTGCGTCATGAAAACATGCGGCTGCATTTGCGGGCTGCCCACACAAAATGCCGCGCTCAACTCAACCTTCATCACGGACGGGTTCGGTTTAAAAACCACCTCGATGTTGTGATCGAAGTTCACCGTGAAATCGATCTGGCAGGTATTGCAGTGCGACGTGCCGTGCACCTCGGCGAGATTGGTGTGTCCCTCGGTGGTGCCGCGACATTCGGGACACAGCAGGTCCCAATACATATCGAGAATACCCGCGCGCGTGGCACGCAAAAACATTTCCAGCACCGCGCGGCGATTCACCTGCCAGCGGTCGGCGAGCGCGTAGGGTCGAATGCGCTGGAGCGATAATTCATCGGCTTGATCGAAAAACTCTTCGAGACGCTTTACCAATTCGGGACTTGTACCCTGCTGGACCACCGCTTCACTCTGTGACTTGAACCTGACTCGCCCACTCGAACTTAATCCACGCGGACGCACAGACTCAAACAACAGTCCGCCGCGGTTGGCGAGGCGGTCATATAAACTAAAAACCTTATCGAAACGATTTTTGGAAACAACGCCGATGGCAAACTGAATGCCGATCTGCGTCAGCAAGTTACTGGTCTTGAACCAGGATTGATACGTGAGCCGCGTGCCGCCTTCGGGACGCGGGTCCAAATTAACCTGCACCCGCACTTCATCCAGCGGACCTTTGGTGTAGGTGCGGACAATGCCGAATGAATAAGGATACGTCCATTCGAACGGCTCCTCGTCCCATTCGACGCGGAGTACGGGGATCTTCATACGCAGTTTCTTGGTGCCCATCGTATTGCTGAGCATCTCCACTTCCGGCAGACCGGTGTCGCGGTTAAAACGGTTCGTATCCGCCACGAGGGGCCAGAGCGCTTCGGGCGCGGCGCGGAGGTCCCATTGCCAGGAGAAGTGGGTTTCTTGTGTCATGGTGGTTAGACGCTATCCTTATGTCAGATTTTACAGGCGAATGTATGAATAAATCATTACGAACGCCGTCCAATTGTCCCAATTCATTAACGAGACCTTAACCTGCTCGACGAATTGGCTTATGGTATAGTGTTGTGAACAATTATGCCTGAAACCATTCTCGTCGTTGAAGACGAACCCGCTTTACGCGATACGCTCACTTATAACCTAAAAAAGGACGGCTTCACCGTTGAAGCCGTTGGCGATGGACGCGCGGCGATCGAAGCCGCCCGGCGCTTGAAACCCGACCTGATCGTGCTCGACCTGATGATCCCTGAAATTGACGGCTTCGAAGTCTGCCGCATCCTGCGCAAGGAAATGCCGACACCCATCCTGATGCTCACCGCCCGCGACGATGAGATCGACCGTGTCGTTGGTCTGGAAGTCGGCGCCGATGATTACCTCACCAAACCCTTCTCCATGCGCGAACTGATGGCGCGTGTCAAAGCGCAACTGCGCCGCACACGCATCATGCAGGAAGAACTCGCAAAAACTCCAACTGAAAAACAACACGAAACAAAAACTTTTGGGAACCTTGTCATCAACCTGACCCGCCAGGAAGTGCTCCTCGATGATGAACCGCTGCCCCTCAAACCGCAGGAATATCAACTCCTGCTCTTCTTCGCCGAACACAAGGGCCAAATGCTCTCGCGCGAATTCGTCCTTGAACGCGTTTGGGGCTGGGACTTCATCGGCGACAGCCGCACTGTGGATGTCCATGTGCGCTGGCTGCGCCAAAAGATCGAAGTAGATGCAGGCAACCCGATCCGCATTGTGACTGTGCGCGGCGGCGGATACCGGTTTGAAGGCTGATGCAATTTACGATTTGCGATTTTGGATTTACGATTAATTTTGAACCACGGAGACACAGAGTCACGGAGTCTTTATTTCTTTTCTCAGTGCCTTCGTGTCTTCGTGGTTAGCGATTTTTATCTCTCGACATGGATTATTCTCTTCTTCTCACGATCATCGCCATTATCGTCGCCGCATGGTTTGCCTGGCGGTATTTCACTTTACGCCGTGCGGTAAATGAATATGCCGATCATGTGCGGGGACAAAAGATCACCACCGAATTCAAAGACCTCGAAAATCTATCCAGCTCCATCACATCCCTCATTGCAACTTTCAACCTTCAACATTCAACCCTCGATGCTGAACGCGCCCGCCTCGCCACCGTCCTTGAGCAGATGACCGATGGTGTGCTCATCGCTGATGCGCTGGGCATCATCCAATTTGCGAATCCCGCTGCGGGCAAACTCTTTCAGACCTCGAACCCGATCAACCGCAGTCTCACCGAAGTGGTTCGCAATCACCAGCTCGTCGAAGCCTGGCGGCGCTGCCAGCAAACGCGCGAACTACAAAGCGAAACCGTTGAGGTGCCCACGCGCCATCAATTTTTGCAACTCGTTGTGATTCCCGATTCCCATTCCAGCGGCAGCCTTTTGCTTGTGCAAGACCTCACCCGCACCCGCCGCCTTGAAACCGTACGGCGCGATTTTGTCAGCAACTTGTCACACGAACTCCGCACGCCGCTTGCCTCGCTCAAAGCCCTCACCGAAACTTTAATGGACGGGGCACTCGAAGATCCGCCAGCCGCGCGGCGCTTCATTGACCAGATCCAGATCGAAGTGGATGCGTTGACTCAAATGGTGACCGAGTTATTGGAACTCTCACGCATCGAATCCGGTCGCCTCAATCTCGACCTTCAGCCTGTTGCGCCCTGCGATCTGCTTGACTCTGCCTCGAGGCGGATGCAACTCCAAGCCGAGCGCGCGGGACTCAGTCTACGCGTGGAGTGTGCCGATGACCTGCCAAAGGTTCGAATCGATTCGCAAAGACTGGAGCAGGTTTTGGTGAATCTGATTCACAACGCGGTCAAGTTCACACGCTCGGGAGGCGAAGTGGTTCTCGGAGCAGAAGCAGGCATCGGCGAAGTCAGATTCGCTGTTCGAGATTCAGGCATCGGCATCCCAGCGGATGATGTCACAAGAATCTTTGAACGCTTTTATCGTGTCGATAAATCCAGAACCGGTAGCGGGACCGGTTTGGGCTTATCCATCGCAAAACATATTGTCGAAGCGCACAACGGCAAGATCTGGGCGGAGAGTATTGAGGGGCAAGGCAGTACGTTTTATTTTTCGATCCCAATCTGATCTGGCGGCAGTACAACTTTCACGCAATCCCAACCGAATAAAAAATCCTGATGGCGTCAGGATTTTTTATTGCGATAATTATTCTTCATCAACCATTCTTGCACATCGACGGCTTTGTCTTCACTGGGCGGTTGAATGCGCACATAGGAACCGTCTGATTTCATGACGCGCGCCCGCATGTTGTCGCTGAGGTAGGTTGCCAACATGCCCTGACGCAGATACTTGATATGGTCGGGGTTTTCAACCGGGAAGACCACTTCCACGCGATGATCCTGGTTGCGCCGCATCAGATCGGCGCTGCCCATGTAGATTTCTTCCTTGCCATTGTTATGGAAATAAAAGACACGGCTGTGTTCGAGATAACGTCCCACAATGCTGGTCACTTTGATGTTATCGCTCACGCCCTTGATGCCGGGACGCAGACAACACATCCCGCGCGCCAGCAAGTCTACTTTGACGCCAGCTTGCGAGGCTTCATAAAGCAACTCAATAAACATGGGGTCAACCACCGAATTGACCTTGAAGATCAAATGCGCGGTGCGCCCGGCTTTCGCATGTTCGATCTCGCGGCGGATCAATTTCTCCAACCCGGCACGCAGGTTGACAGGGGCGACAAATAATTTCTTGAAATGCTGCTTGGTGGAATAACCAGTCAGATAATTAAACAGATCGGTGACATCCGAACCGATCGCGTCGTCACAGGTGAAGATGCCGATATCTTCATAAATGCGCGCCGTGACCGCGTTGTAATTGCCCGTGCCGAGATGGAGATAACGCCGGATCCCCTCCCCTTCCTTACGGACGACCATCGTCACCTTGCAGTGGGTTTTGAGTCCCACCAAGCCGTACACCACATGCACGCCCGCTTCTTCCAACATTTTCGCCCAACCGATATTGCTCTCTTCATCGAAGCGCGCCTTGAGTTCCACCAGCACCGCCACTTGCTTGCCGCGTTCACTGGCTTCAAGCAGGGCTTCCACCACTGGCGCATTTTGTCCGACACGATAGAGAGTCTGTTTAATCGCCAACACATTTGGGTCGCGCGCTGCGGCTCTTAGAAAGTCCACTATGGGGCTGAACGAATCATAAGGCTGGTGTAACAGGATATTCCCGCGCTTGATCGCCTCGAAGATATCACCCGCCTCCATCGCATTCTCAAAGACCTTCGGCACCACCGGATGATAGACCGGGAACTTCAGATCATGCCGTTCCACATTACCATACACCTGCCAGAGACTGCTCAAGCCCAGCGGCGCTGGCGACACATAGACATCGTTTTGCCTGATCTCCAGATTATCGATCAATAGCTGCCGAATATTCTCGGGCATACTTTCATAAACTTCCACTTGCACCACTGACCCGAACTTCCGTTTGCGAATGCTTTGCTGCATGGTCTCCAGCAGGTCGTCGGCTTCAATCTCCTGGATCTCCACATCGGCATCACGGATGATGCGAAAAGGATGCGCCGCGACCACTTCCAAACCGGGGAAGAGCGGCGCGAGGTTCGCCATGATGATCTGTTCCAGCCACACAAAATAATGATGATGGGGAATCGTTCCATCTTTGCGTACGCCGCCGGAAGAGCGTTTGATGCCAACAAAACGCGGCAACGTATCTGGCACTTTCAAGCGCGCAAATTTTTCGTGGCCCTTTTTATCTTTGATGACAATCGCAAGGTTCAGACTCAGATTTGAAATATGCGGGAAAGGATGCCCCGGGTCCAGCGCCAACGGCGTGAGCACCGGATACACAACTTCGTTGAAATACGCGTTGACCTTATCCAACTGCGGCTGAGGCAATTTGTGATAATCCAGCAGATGGACTCCCACCTTATCAAGTTTGGAGACTAATTTTTTATTGAAGAAATTCAGTGCATTCCCATATAACTCAAGCGAGACTTTGCGCATCGCCGCCAAAGCCTCGGGCGGGGTCAGCCCATCTGGAAACACCTCCATGATCCGAGCCTCGACCTGCTTGCGGATGCCCGAGACGCGCACCATGAAGAACTCGTCCATGTTCGAGCCGAAGATGGCGAGAAATTTCAAGCGTTCGAGCAGCGGGTTGTTTTCATCCAGCGCTTCATCGAGGACGCGGCGCTGAAACTCAAGCAGGCTGAGTTCACGATTGAGAACTAAAGTGGGAGGCGGTAAGGGAGTTGTCTCTTTGGGCATATTACGGCTAAGCTAACTCGGTCAGGATTTTTGGTGTCAGGAGCCATTCAAGCACAGCTTTGCGTTCGGTGTGCAGGTCATCAGAAGAAAGGCAACAAACGCCACCATTCTTGATGTTAATGGCAAGGTCTGGGTTCCCAGCAGTCAGTGTGCTGATCAAGGTGCTGAAACACGGTTCATGACCGACCAGCATCAGTTCATCCACAGTGTATTTTTCGTTGATCTCACCGATGATGTTATCTGCATTGCCCATGGGCACGAGGACATCACTAAAAGCCAGTTCTTTTTTATATTTTAGCACCTTCGCCAGTATCTCAGCGGTTTGCTGGGCACGGACGTATGGACTCGAGACGATCAGATCGGGTTCCACGCCCAACGTTTTCAGGGCAGATGCGATGTCCTTCATTTTGTCACGTCCCTTTTCGGTGAGCGGACGGGTGCTGTCATCTTCGTAGCCGGGGGTTCCGGGGTCTACAGCATTGCTATGGCGGATCAAATAGATTTTCATTCAGGTTTCTCCCAGGGGAAAGGTTGCTCTGGCGTAGAACGCCAAAAGGTATTGATTTGGTCCATCTCTGCGGCGTAGGCAGAAATGGCTTCAGCGTGGCGCTGCTCATAGTAACGGCGGACAGGCTCAAGGTCCGGAAAAGAGGCGTGCTCTGCATAATCAGCAAGTGTTTGAGCAAAGACTTCCGCATCCTGGATCTCACCCATGAGGGATTGATAATCATTCATCCGCTTCAAGTTTTCAATGGGGAAATCAGGCAGTAAAGGCTGAACGATCTCGATACTATAACGCAGTGCTTTGAAGGCGATGCGCACACGGTGGATGGTGGCGGAGCGGTTCAGGTCAACCCAGCCGTGCCGTTGCCTGGTGGTTAAGTATACATCGTCAACCGCTTGCATGACCTGGGCGCTGAGATCGCCATTCGTTTCAGCCTCAATGGACTCATGGGTTTTGCGGATGCGCTTCGTGACTTCGGCGGTTTCAAGATTCTTTATTTTCTTGCGCAGGGTCCGTAACATGCGTTCCTCGGAGGCTTTCAAGTGTTTCTGAAAATCTTGGAGCTGAGGCAGTTCGTGCATGATCTCAGAAAGCTCGGCGAGAATCACTTGCGTATCGCGCAGGTCATCGAATTCATCAAGTTGATCTTTGAACGCACGGGTCAATTTTTGCAGGCGCGGACGCGGCGAAACCGTGTTCAACACTTGGATCAGGGCCAGCATGCGCCGCGTGGCGACCCGCAGGTCATGCACCGCTTCATTGGAAAACTCGGCGTGACAGCGTTTGAGTTCCGAGCGATAGTTCTTCCAGCGCTGCTCGAGGGCTTCCAAGAGAAGTTGGTTGGCAGTTCTCGATTCTTCGATCTTTGGTGTAATCATATGAATTCCATCAATTGATTTCAAGGTTCACGCCAAACACTTCTTCGAACAAAGACTTGCGTTTGGATAGTGACCAATTCTCAAGCATCAGATCGCTTTTGCCCAATAATTTAATTTGCCAGCCAGATTTTGTTTTTTGAAGGGTCAATCCGGTAACCGGGTTGGCGTGGCTGACATCCATCGCATCAGCAAGGCGCAGGAGCGCAGTAAGTTTGTTAACGACCACACGATCCTTTTGCGGCAGGGCTTTGTAACTATCATCGTCTGTGGTCGGTGCTTGCTTGCGGTGATAACGAATTAGATTGGCAACAATATTTTGTTCACGCACGGTCAGTCCGATGAGGCGATTTACATTCAAAAGATAATACCCGTGCTTCTCATGATCGACGGTATTGATAAAGTGTCCGATATCATGCAACAAAGCCGCCACCTCAAGCAGCAGCACATGACTATTATCCAACTCATGCAGCGGCTTGGATTGTTCAAATAGGCACGCCGCAAGTTTGGCAGTCAGACACGCGTGCTTTTCATCGAATTGAAATTTGCGTCCCAGATGCAAAGCCGATTCCCACGCCTGTTCCCTGCGCTGCGGGCGCGGACTGCGTGACAGGTCTTCCGCAATATCGAGCAGGATGCCGTCCTTCAAGCCCACATTGGGAATGGCAATTTGTTTGACATGCGCTTCGCTGGCGATCATATGCAACACAATGCAGGCTGGCAGGATCACATCCGCGCGATCAGGGCGGAGTTTCAATTTTCGGATACGCTCTTCAACACTCAAACGGTTGAGACGCTCGATCAATTCTGCAAGTTCATCCAATGTGACGTAATGATCGCTATCCCCTTTGAATAATTTCTGACGTAAACGCCCGATCTCTTCGACGTTTCCGCCTGTTCCTGCACAAACTTGTATTTTCTCAGCCCCAATATCGCGTTCGATGCGATAGCGCGCCGCTTCGGCATATTCACGGACCAATTTTCCAAACACATGCTTCGAGTCATTCTGCGTGCCCAACCGCTCGAGCAGCCGGACTGTCCCCATAGTGTAGCTTTCAGTTGAAATAATATTCTGCCCGTTAGAAATGGTGACTTCCACACTGCCCCCGCCGATATCGATCAAGAGTGTCCGTTTGTTTTTCAAATTCAGCGCATGGACAACCGCCAGATGAATCAGCCGTGCCTCCTCTTCCCCGCTGATCACTTCCAGTTCGATGCCGCTCGCTTGCAAGACTCGGCTAATCAACAAGTCACCGTTGGAGGCTTCCCGTGCCGCGCTCGTGGCAACCGCCCGCAGACGCTGAACACCGTAATTCTCCGCCACATGCTTGAAACGTAAAAAAGCTTCTTCAGTCTGCTGGATGATTTCCTGCTCGAGATAGCCCTTGCTGAAGACATCCTGTCCCAGACGCACCGGTAAGCGGATGTTCTCAAGCGTATTCACCCGCCAGGCTTCATCCACTTCGCCAACCACCATGCGCATCGCATTGGATCCAACATCAATCGCGGCTATCTTCGACATCAGTTCTCTGATTCTGAAAGGGTCAACTCTTTTGCGGCAGGGATATTTACATACCGTTCGCCTGTGACTATGAATATAACTCTTTCACAGATATTGGTCGCGCGGTCTCCCAATCTTTCAAGGTTATGTGCCGCCCATATGATGTAATTTGCACGTTCGATATTTCTGGGATCCCCAACGACACTGTTTACGGCATCATAATACAATTTAGTGTAACACTCATCGATCATGTCGTCATCACGGATAACCGCTTTCGCAGCCTGCACATCTTCATCGGCAAAGGTTGTCATGGCGCGGTGGAGCATATCCACAGCTTTATCTGCCATCGCATAAATCTCTCTCAAAATGGAAGGCATACTCAACCCGCCTGAACGAAGATTAATATTGGAGATCCCTTTGGCGTAATCGCCCATCCGTTCGAGCTCAGTGCAAATATCCAGGCTGGCGGCAAGCGTCCGCAGGTCACGGGCGATCGGCTGTTGGGTCGCCATAAGAACCATGATGGCTGTCTCGATCTCGAAGCGCCTCCGATTAATGTAAATATCGTTGGCGATCACGAAGCGCGAACGCTCCAGGTTGTTATCTCGCAATGCTTCCACAGATTTCAAAACAGCATCTTCGACCATACTCCCCAACAAAAGGGTGTCGTCTTTTACTGCCTGCATTTCCTGGCTGAAGGTTGATCGCAACATGAGTATATTCCTAATTTTGGTTTGAGGGCTAGGTTACTTTAACACAGCACAATTAACACCCCTAGAAAGACATGTTAACAATTGGTAAAGGGAATTTACCTGCAACCCAAACCAAAATCCACTTTTCATAATTGTTTTGTATCGGCAAACTCACTGCAAAGCACGGATTTTGGACTCCGTGCTATCCTAGGGGCATGGAAATTCTCCTCCTTTTGATGGTGTTTGGTTTGCTGGTTGTTTTCGCTGTGGATACAGTACAAAAGCGACGTACCTTCCTGTGCCAGCGGGTAAGAGTTACAAAGCGTTTGTCGTAAGTGCATCCAACGAAGCAACTTCATAAGAGCCCGGTCTCCTCCCGGGCTCTTATGATTTTAAGGGTGGAAATCGTTAACCAACTCTTAAACCGTTCTTGATGTGCCATTAAATCTGGGCTGTTAGACTTTGGGGGTATGAAAAGAAGACTGTCAGGGATTTATTGGTTAAGGCAACTCCTACAATCCCTTCAAGCATTCTTCACAAATAACTGACAATGAATTGCTAGACTAAAGAGGCACGCACATCAAAAATGAACGTCTCTATGAGAAGGAGAAAATTATGGGACTCGCTGATTTACACATACACACAATTTATAGCTATGATGGGACCGCTTCCGTGCCCGCCGTGTTGACCCGCGCCAAACAGATCGGTCTGGATGTGATCGCCATCACCGACCACGATGAAATTGCCGGTGCGCTCAAAGCCTTGGAACTCGCGCCAAAATACGGCGTGGAGGTCATCCCCGCCATCGAGATCACCACCGTTGAAGGCGACTTGCTCGCCTTGAATATCACTGAAAAGGTTCAACGCGATCAGCCCTTGATCAAAACGGTTTTACAGGTTGGAGCATTGGGCGGCTTCTGCATTGCTCCCCACCCGATGGCTGGCGGTTTAGGCATGAAAAGTCTGAACGCCTATTCGATCTTGCGCGCACTTCGTAACCTCGAGGTCGCACAAATATTGATCGGTATCGAAACCTACAACGCCACCGCCATCGACAAGATGAGCAACCACTATGCACACATCCTTGGAAGCCGATTAGACCTTGCGAAAACCGCCAGCAGTGACGCGCATGTCGTCGAAGCCATCGGGCTTGGTGCGACTGAATTCGAAGGTCACACCGCCCAAGATCTGATCAAGGCGCTCCAAGCCGGGAATGTAGGCCAGCGCAAACAAAAAGAATGGAACTCTGCCCACATCCTTGGCAGCTGGGCAACTCATTATATTGGCAGTGCCTTTACGCGCTTTGCCAATGCCGCATAATTGGAGAAAAAAAATGATCCCTCTAACTCTTATGATTACCGGTCTGATCATTGTTGTCGCAATTGACACAACCCAAAAGCGCCGCAATTATTTGGATCTCAATAAGTAAAAATGACAATACATATTCTCGTAACAAACGATGATGGCGTCAATGCGCCTGGCTTGCTCGCACTCGTACAAGAAATGCGCAAGCTGGGAAAAGTTACCGTTCTAGGACCAGACCGAAATTGGTCCGGAAGCGGGCACGTCAAAACATTGGACCGCGCCTTACGCGTCAAGGAAGTCCGCCTCGCCGATGGCACGCAAGCCTTCGCCAGTGACGGCGCTCCATCCGATTGTGTAGCGCTCGCCACGCTGGGCTACTTCAAAGAGCCGATCGATATCGTGGTCTCCGGCATCAAAACGCTGGTGCAAACCTTGGGCATGACGTGACCTATTCGGGAACGGTCACCGCCGCGATGGAAGCTGTGATCGCTGGTGTGCATGGCGTGGCGGTCTCGCTTGAAACTGTGGATGGATACCTCGGCGAAATCGACTACGCACCCGCCGCGCGCGCCGCTTCGAAGGTTGTTCGCCAAGTACTTGAGAACGGTCTTTCGCACGAAATTCTGCTCAATGTCAACGCGCCTTTTCTAGCTGACGATAAAATTCGCGGCGTGATCCTCACCCGTCAGGGCTTGCGCGTCTATCACAGCAAACTCGATGAACGCATCGATCCGCGCCACAAACCCTATTACTGGATTGGCGGCGACGCCCCCACCGGTGTGCCTGAACGCGGCACGGATGTCGGCGCACTTGCAGAAGGTTTTGTCTCCGTCACGCCGCTGCAACTCGATCTCACTGCCTATCGCGCACTTACTGATCTGAATACCTGGCATTGGGACGAATCCCCTTATGAAGCTACACTGCTGGAAGCGTCTGAAAAAATGACTCTGTTCCGCAGTGATTGAGTTTCTCTCCTCCTTAGAGTCTCCATAGCGAGACAATGCCCGTCATCCATTGAGATGGCGGGCATTTATTTTTTAAACTCTGGAGTCGGACAGAAAGCTGTCCGTAATACAACATCATTAACCACAAATTTAATCTTGGACGCAAATAAACGCTGATTCAAGAAAAAGATCAGCGTTTTCTGCGTGAATCAGCATCCTTTTGCGGTTGTAAAAAAATCTCGCTCCGAAGATTAATTTCGGGGCGAGTCATGTAGATTCCAGAAGAAAACCCTTAACAAGATGTTAACCTGTTCTTCTCTTGACCTTAAACAGGGCTTGATAAGATTTCAAAGTATAAAAAACATAGGAGAAAAAAGAAATGACAAAAACTGTTCGTTCGTTACTGTTCGTATTTGTAGTATTGAGCTTCGTGCTCGCCGCCTGTGGCACACCCGCTACCGAAGCGCCGACTTCTGCTCCCGCACCCACCCAAGTTCCTGCAACTGAAGTTCCCCCAACCGCCACTGTCGTACCCACTATGGACCCGATGGCAATGTATCTGCCTGACGCAGTCACCGGTGATATCGTCACTGCTGGTTCATCCACCGTGTTCCCGCTTTCCGAGCGCATGTCTGAACTCTTCCAACAGGAAGGCTACACCGGTAACATCACCGTGGACAGCATCGGATCCGGCGCTGGTTTCGAGCGCTTCTGCAAGACCGGTGAGACCGATATCTCCAACGCTTCTCGCGCGATCAAGGATGCCGAGATTGCCAACTGCGCAGCCCTTTCCCCGGCCCGCACACCGATTGCCTTCCGCGTCGGTACCGATGCGTTGACCGTGGTTATCAGCGCTGATAATGACTTTGTGACCGCTCTTACCAAGGAACAACTCGGCAAGATTTTCACTGCTCAGTACACCAAGTGGAATGAAGTCGATCCTGCTTTCCCGGCTGAGAATATTCTGGTGTACGGTCCGGGCGCAGATAGCGGTACTTTCGATTACTTCAATGAGGTGATCGTCTCGCCTCTCTACCTCAACGCAGATGGCAAAGCTGATGTCGCCGCTGGTAAAGCCGCATTGCTCGGCGCTCCCGGCGCCCAATTCTCTGAAGATGACAACGTGCTCGTTCAAGGCGTTGAAGGCAGCAAGTATGCGATCGGTTATTTCGGCTTCGCCTACTTCAATGAAAACCAGGGCAAGTTGAAGGCTGTTGCCGTGGAAGGCGTTGAGCCCTCCAAAGCCACTGTCGATGATGGCACCTACCCCATCTCCCGTCCGCTCTTCATCTACAGCACTGCTGATATCATGAAGGCTAAACCACAGGTTGCAGCTTTCATCTACTTCTACTTGAGCAATGTGGACGACAACATCGCTGATGTTGGTTACTTCGCCGCTCCCGATGCAGACCTTCAAGCTTCCATGGATGCCTGGAAGACTGCCACTGGAAACTAAGTATTCAATTTGGTAATACACAGGGCTGGCCTCGTATGAGACCAGCCCTGTAATGCCGTAAATATAAGTTGGTAACCAAAGACGATTTTGTGAATTGAGGCAAGCCTTGAGCGTCCAAAACTTTCGACCATTAAATTTGAGAAAAAAAATAAGACCCGGGGAAACAATCATACAATCCCTGCTTTTTATTGCCGGTGTTTTATCCATTTTTATTACGGGTATATTAGTTTATGAATTGGGGAAGGAAGCCCTGCTTTTCTTCAATAATCCGGATGTCTCCCTCGCGAAATTTTTTGGCACCACTGAATGGCAGCCGGGCATCGGAAAGTACGGCATCTGGCCCCTGGTGACATCGACACTCATCACCAGTTTCATCGCGATGCTCATCTCGCTGCCTCTCGGACTGGCAGCTGCTCTGTACTTAAGTGAATATGCCTCCCCGAAAGTTCGCTCGATCTTAAAGCCCATCCTCGAAATTTTGGCAGGCATCCCGACTGTGGTCTATGGTTTCTTTGCCCTGCTTTTTGTAACACCGATCATACGCTCCATTTTGGGTGAGAATAATGTCGAGATCTATAACATGGCCTCCGCCGGACTGGTGATGGGCATTATGATCCTGCCGCTGATCTCATCCATGAGTGAAGACTCGTTCAGCGCCGTGCCCCGCCCCTTGCGTGAGGGCGCTTACGCCATGGGCGCCACCAAACTGGAGACCAGCCTTCAAGTGGTATTACCCGCAGCCCTTTCCGGGATTGGCGCGGCTGTCATTCTAGGCATCTCCCGTGCGATCGGCGAAACCATGATCGTTGCCGTTGCGGCAGGCTCCGGACCAAACTTTACTTTCAACCCGTTTAAAGCTGCTGAAACCATGACAGGCAACATTGCCCGCATCAGCGGCGGCGACTTAAGTTATGGCTCCATTGATTACACCAGCCTCTTCGCCATTGCGATGATGTTATTCCTCGTAACTCTCGTGTTGAATTTGATCAGCCAGTACGTGGTACAGAGATTTAGAGAAAAATATGAATAAATATTTTGGTCGAAACATTGGAAAACCAAACCATGAATCAGTCTAGAGATCGTTTTCCTCAGGGCGATGCCTTTCGCCGCGAATTGAACGGACGGTATCGAAATGCGACCATTGGGCAGATCGCTTTTCTTTCCGCTCTGCTGATCGCAGTGATCAGCCTGACTGCGCTGCTCTACAATATTGTGGACGGCGCCTTCGGCTATACCGCCTACGAATATAAAGTTGACCCGTCTACGATAACCTCCAAGCCTTTAAATGAATTAAATCAGCAGGAATTGGTGGACGTACTCAAAGCAAATATATCTGCAGGCGCATACAAGAAGTTGAACAATGAGCAGGCCATGGAGACGCGTTCACAGGCAGACCTTTTGTCATTGGTTCTCGAAAGAATCATTAGAATAGACACCAAGGCAACCTGGTCTTTAACTCAATCCTTGTTTCACAAAGCAGAGATCGAAGCCGAAGTTGCGGATAAATACCCCGGCGCAAAATTGGAATTTCGTACCTGGATCACGATGAACTTTCTAACCTCCCCCATGTCTTCACGTGCTGAATTCGCTGGCGCTCGGACAGCGATCCTCGGGTCTTTGTGGCTGGTGGGAATTGCGATCTTATTTGCATTGCCGATTGGTGTCGGAGCCGCCATCTATTTGCAGGAATATGCGCCGAAGAATTTACTCACACGGATTATCCAAACCAATATTAACAACCTGGCAGGCGTCCCCAGCATTGTGTATGGAATGTTAGGTCTCGCCCTCTTCGTTCGTGTGCTCGAACCTCTTACGAGCGGCAGTATGTTCGGCGTCACGGATTCAAATGGCCGGACCGTGCTGGCAGCCGGGTTAACCATGGGTGTGTTGGTTATGCCCTTGATCATTATCAATGCCCAGGAAGCCATCAAGGCGGTGCCGGATTCCCTGCGTCAGGCTGCTTACGGTGTCGGTGCCACCCAATGGCAAACGATCTGGCATCATGTCTTGCCCAACTCCATCGCCGGGATTCTAACCGGCACGATCCTCGCAGTTTCGCGTGCCATCGGCGAAACAGCTCCGCTGATCGTGGTTGGCGCTTCAACTTTTATTACAGTCGATCCCCAGGGTCCCTTCTCCAAATTCACCGCACTGCCCATCCAGATATTCAATTGGACAACCCGTGCCCAGTCTGAATTCCACGCCATTGCCGCAAGCGCCATTATTGTTTTGATGGTCATGCTGCTATCGTTGAACGCAACCGCAATCCTGCTTCGCAATCGTTTTCAGCGAAGACTGTAATCTTAATTTTTTTGGGATGTGATACATGGAAAATAACTTAACACCGGAATACGCAATTACGACCAAGGATCTCTCCATTCACTATGGCAGTTATACCGCTGTTAGTGAGGTGAATATAAAAGTGGAAAAGCAGAAGATCACTGCGATCATTGGACCCTCAGGTTGCGGAAAGTCCACTTTGCTGCGCGCTTTTAATCGCATGAACGACTTTGTCCCAAACTGTCGGGTGACAGGCGAAATTCTTTTGCAAGGTCAAAATCTTTACAGCAAGGATGTGGACCCCGTAGAAGCACGCCGGAAAATCGGTATGGTCTTCCAAAAACCGAACCCTTTCCCCAAATCCATTTATGAAAACATCGCCTGGGGCGCACGCATCAATGGATTTAAAGGAAATATGGACGAACTCGTGGAGCAATCCTTGCAAAGCGCTGCTCTATGGGGGGAAGTGAAAGACTTGCTGCAGAAAAGCGCCTATGAACTTTCAGGCGGCCAGCAGCAGCGTCTCTGCATTGCGCGCACCATTGCCATTCAACCCGAAATTATCTTGATGGATGAACCCGCCTCCGCCCTGGACCCGATCTCCACGCTGCGCATCGAAGAATTGATGCAGGAATTGAAGAAGAACTATACCATCATCATCGTTACTCACAACATGCAGCAGGCTGCGCGCGCTTCTGATTACACTGCCATGATGATGCTCTCAGAAGACGGCAAACGTTCCGGTACCGTGATCGAATTCGACAAGACGAACACGATCTTTACCAACCCCAAGGACAAACGCACCGAGGGCTATGTCACCGGCCGGTATGGTTAATCATAAAGTACACAAATACTGCGGTGTAACCAAACCGAAATTGAGACAAATATAAGAAGCAGTATAATAAGATGAACCGTAGGAGAAATGAGGATTTTATGCTTCGTAAAACATTTGAAAGTGAAATTCAACAGGTAAAAGATGA
>JBDTWO010000014.1:0-48442 GCA_040006635.1 Chloroflexota bacterium | reverse complement strand
GGACGAAATCGGGCGTGTAATTGTGCATTCGTCCATCCAGCCCGCGATATTCGATGAAGAAATCGGTTTTCTTCGTATCGGTGAGCGCGCCGGTGAAATAAATATCTTCCACTTCATCGGGCTTCTGCTTCAACATCTCCAGCAGAACTTCAAAGAAATTCTGTTCAGGCTTTGAGTCAAAGTTATAGGGCGTGTAATGAAAGCCAAACTTACCAGCTTGCTTCTGCCAGGCTTCATACTGCGTCAGCAAGTGTTCGCGGTCAATCGGGTACGAAATCTCGGCGGTGTAGGTCTCATTGCCTTTGTCGTCAACATGCTTATCAAAGCCGTCTTTCTTGACCAATGCCAGCGCCACTTCAACGGTCTCTTCGACGGTTTCGTATTGCGAAGTCTGTTTTTCGATTTGCTTTGCCAGTTCGGAATAATGAGATACGGGAATATATCCTTCGGGATAGATACGGCGCAATTCACCTAGAATATCAAAGGCTTCCAGGCGATAAGTACGCGCGAAATCCTGTGCGGTGGTGTATAGGTCGAAGGTATCCACATCCTGCAATTCAGCGATTTCACCTGCGGGTAAGAGTTGTCCCTTTTCGCTCGGCGTGAAAGCCACCACTTTACCTTTGTCCGCGCTGATGGTGGGGCGCACGAATTGAATGGGTTTGTTTTTCTTTTCCACGCGCTGAATACGGCGGACTGTCTTTTGTACAACCAGCGGCGGCAAATCCACTTTGCGTAAGGTGATAATGGCTTGCCTGCTGCGCGACTCGCCGCCAAGCAATTCAGCAAACGACTCGCCATAGGTCTCTTGCAATTGTTTATCCAGCACGCCCCGGTTTTCAATCGAAAGATAGATGCGGGCTTTCGAGTCATTGCCTGCCACCTGACGCAAACAACGCGAAGCGGCTTGCAAGACAAAGTTATTACTGCTCTTGAGTTGCCGCGCCAGTGCACAGGCAAATAAAGCAGGCACGTTCCAGCCTTCCACGCCGCGATCAACCAAAAGGGCGATGCGTTGCGGTGAGTCCTTTGATTTAAAGCGGTCGAAGTCTGCTTTGCTGTCGTGCTTGGTGTGATGCTCCAAAATCAAGGCGGGTGAAAGCCCCATCTTCGTCAACGTACCTTCGATGATCGGGCGCAGTTCCGCCACATCATCAGTTTGTGGGAAGAAAATCGCAATCTTTGCGGGCGTGCCGTCGGGCAGGCTCACATCCCCATACGTCTTGAAGAAATCTTCCACCACGAAAGCCAGGTATTCCTTTTCGTTGCCCTGAAAATCAATGCCGTAAATATTGCCCGCCACTTCCTTCAAAATACCATCATGGATGCCTTCGGAGAGTCCGTACCACATGACCACATCCCGCAAGGGTTGGCGTTGGAAGAACGGCGTGCCAGTGGTGTTTACTACACAGACCAATTGCGTTTCGTGCGTTGCGCGTGCTTCGGTTTCAGCATGTGGATTATGCAGATAGTCCACCGTCTTGCGGACTTTCTTCAAATCCGCGTCCATTGCCTGACCGTAGGTATGGTGCGCCTCATCGGAGAAGATCGCCAACTTGGGCAGACTCGCAATCGCCTGCAAGCGCAAGTTGGCAACTTCGGCTTTGGCTTCATCTTCTTTCTTGGGATTGAACAGCGGTCCCAAATCACCCTTGCGAATGGTCTCTTTTTGAATGCGGATTTTCTCTGTATTGGTGACGATCACATTCCACGAACTGCCGCGTGTGATCGGAATATCAGGGTCGCCATCGCGCGTGAAGGTTAACTTCAATGTCGCCGCAAAAGATTTATACATGCGCGGTGGCAAAACCGCTTCATACTTCATCTCTGCCAACTCGCGCAAACTCTCAATGATCGTTTTCCCCGGCGCAAAGATCAATGCGTTTTCAACAAAACCATTTTCTGAATATTCCTGCGCCATTGCAAACTCGGTGGCAAAGATCGCGCCGATCAAAACCGTCTTGCCCGCGCCCATTGCCAGCGCAAGGATGTAACTTGGGTAATCCAGCGTCAACGTTTCGCGTGCGGCTTCGAGTTTATATTCTTTTACAAAATTATCGTCTGATCGAATCTTTTCAATGAGCCCCTCATAGCCAACATCTAACGTCATGTCCCGCATATCAGGATGGGTTATACCTAACGCTGTCAGGCGGTCTGTCATTTTGGGGAATAAGTTTTGATACAGGTCAAAGACATGCGGTGTTGCTTCCACCAACCGCAAATACCAGTAGGTTTCCAGCGCCCGGAACTGCGGCGCACGTAAATGGAAAGTCGGCACATCCGGCTGGCGTGCCCACTCTAAAATCTCGGCAATTGCGGGAAACTCTTCGCTCTTATATCCATCTTCCCGCCATGCGGCAACTTGCATTGAAAGTGCTTCATAGAGTTGCATGGGTCAATTTTACTTTGAAATATAGACAATCGTATAAGGAAGTTCTAGTTATTGCCTTCTTTCCCGAAGACATAGAACTCAATGATCTCGGGGTAGCTCCATGCCCAGAAGTTCAAGGTCAAGATCGGCACGCCGAGAGCTAGATATAACCATTCACCCAGTGAGGCTTCCACAAAATAGCCGTTCAGGAAGATATGGTCCACGAGCAGGGCGAGCGGGAAGATGGCTAGAATGCCAACGAGGATGCGGAAGGTTTTCATGGGTTGACTATAGTTCAAAGCCCCGCCGTGGAAAGAACAAGTGCATTGCGAAAATGAAAAGCGCAGCTAACATAAACGTTAGCGATTTGCCCTTCTCAAAATAAAATGATTTTGTATAATATAAAAATTCCGAACGGGGAATTGCTCGTCGGCACTACCCTTCGTAAGCCATCGTCATACTTTTCAGGCACTCACCTAGTGCGCCATGTCTGCGGCGTTGTGAGCTCTGGTTCAGCCTTGTCTTGAACCGTTCACACTGTGAGCGCCATAGAGCCCCATCGGAATAGATCCTATCGGCTTCGGTCCTTGTGTTGAGGGTCGTCGTATCCACCCAAATTATTTGTTATCAGGAGAATGTAAAATGAAAGTCAAGTTAAACCCCATGTTCGAGCAAGTCAGCGGTCAATTAGGCGATGTGGTCTTCCGTGAATTACGCGGCAAGACCATTGCCTCCCGTAAGGCAACGCTGAGCGCCGCCGCCAGCGCCAATCAGGTTGCGCACCGCGAACGCTTCAAGCTCGCCGCCGCGTATGGCAAGTCCGCTTTGGCAGATGAAACCGTCCGCGCCCAGTATGAAGAGCTCGCGAAGACCAAGAACATGCCCGTGTTCGCCGCCACCATTGCCGATTTCTTCAACGCGCCCATCATCAGCGCTGTGGATCTCTCCGCCTACACCGGCAACGTCGGTGATGTGATCAAGGTCAACGCGCTGGATGATTTCGGCGTGGCGGGCGTCCACGTGACGATTTCCAATGCCGATACGGATGCGCTGATCGAGAACGGCGCTGCCTTCGAAGCCGTGGCTGGTTCGGGTCTATGGGTCTTTACTGCCACTGCCGCTGTAGCCGACATGAACGTCAAGGTCAACGTGGTGGCGACCGATCGTCCCGGCGGCACCGCGGTCTCTGCCAGGAACAAGTCGCTGTAGTCCCTGCCTGGCATCCCATTTGCGAGTGGGATGTTGCTGTGATTAAAAAGTGACAGTCACCTGCTTCGCAGAGGTGACTGTCACTTGATTTAGCTCTCGCCCAGCTTGGTGAACATAAATGCATTGAACTCGATCGCGCGCGGGATATCCGCCACGCGGATATGTTCATTCGGGGCATGCGCTCCGCTGCCGTAATAGGCGGGGTTGCCTGAAGTGGAGACGCCTAGCGTGCCGACGTTATTCTTCATCGCACCGAGCAGCGGGAGCGTGCCGCCAACCAACGATGTGATCCAAGGTTCCTGTTCAGTGAACGCTCTGCAGATCGCTTGCATCCGTTGCACGAATTCACCTTCAATGGGCGTGACGACCGGGTCCCCGCTGCCCATCTTTTTGACCTGGATATCTGCGAAGCCTTGTGCCTTGAGATGGCTTTTCAGTTTTTCGAGAATGTCATCGGGACGTTGATCCGGCACGAGGCGAAAGTCCATCTTCGCCATTGCCTTGGCGGGTAACACAGTCTTCACACCCGGTTCGGTGTAGCCAGATAAAAATCCGGCGATGTTGGCTGTTGGTTCATACACAGACATTTCCAGATCGTAGCCGCTGCGGTCGTGCAGGAATGACTCGATGCCGTACATCGCTTTCGTCCGGGCTTCCTGTTCGAGATCAACGTTATCTTGCGAGGCTTGTTTTTCACCCTCGGTCGGCTGGCGGGTGTCATCATAAAAGCCGGGGATCAGGATATGTCCGTTTTCATCTTTGAGGCTGGATAAGGCTTTCAGCAAGCGCCAGGCTGCGCTGGGCAGCGCATGCGCATTGCCGGAATGCGCATCCACTTTCATGACTTCCACGCTGTATTCCACATATAACATGCCGCGGAAACCCAATGCCAGAGCGGCTTGTCCTTTTTCATTGAAGCCGCCGCCTTCCCAGAGTGTGCCATCCGCTTTCAGGAGGTCGCCATATTGACGGGTCATCGCATCGAAGTGGGTACTGCCAATTTCCTCTTCGCCTTCGATGACCCACTTGATGTTGATGGGCAGTTCACCTTGCGCGGCTTGAATCGCGCGGATGGCGCAGATGCGTGAGATCAATTCCGCTTTGTTGTCGCAGATGCCGCGTGCCACCAACTTGCCGTCTATTTCGGTGGCTTCAAACGGCGAACTGTTCCATAACTCGATCGGGGTTTCAGGCTGGACATCGTAATGGTTGTATAACAACAACGTAAAATCGCTTTTGCCTTTGATAGTTCCATACACATAATTCGGCGCACCGTCCACTTTGAGTTGGCGGGTTTCAAAGCCGGTGTCTTTGAGTAGTTTCTCCACCCAATTCGCGGTCTCGGGCATCATCCGCTTTTGGGCAGCGACACTTTCAAAGCGGCAATACTCGGTGATCAAGGGGGTGAATTTCTGCGTTTGATTTTCTAATTCTTTGGTTAGGGTTGTATTCATGTTGTGCTCCTTGGAAGTTTTACTACTAGACCTGACAGGTTTTATCGTGAAGCGAGTCCGTCAAACTTCTCCGGATGGTGTTGTACTCGATTAATCACAGTTCTCTGAAAACCTGTCAGGTCTTTTTATTTATCTTCTAATCGTCGCATCGCGTTCAGGACCGACCCCGATCGATTTCACTTGGACGCTAAACATTTAACAGCCCTGAAGACTCCAGAAGCTGATCTGACCATTGTTTAGCTTGGATGGCTAGCAACCTGCAAAGTAGTTGGCTCGCTTGTGCGTATTCCCAGCTATCCCGCCATAAGGTTAGCATGGTATTTATGTCTTTCAATTCCTTGCTGGCAGTTTCAGTCTGTTGCGAGATCGTTAACTCGATGAATTGTATGCATTCATCCAACATAGATGTTATCGCTTTTACGCGGGCAGGTTTTTCTGCAGAGGATGCAATTCGCCCAAGCGTTGCTGCCAGCGCGCCAAGTTGACGCGCGGGGGATTCTTTTATAAAGGATTCGGCGTATACAGTCATGGCTTTACTCCTTCAAGAAATCTACGTGTAATACGTTCGACGTGCATCCCGCTGCCACCTGCGAGAATTTCATTTTCAATATCAACGACGATCTTGATCATTTGCATATCTGGAAAGGCTTCAAGCATCTCGCGAATTTGCTCTGATGTCGCTTTGCCGTCTGTGAAAACGTGAATGGACATATTCGGATTATAAGCCTAAAGAATTATCTTCTAATCGTCGCATCGCGTTCGGGACCGACCCCGATCCACTTCACAGGGACGCCTGCCGCGTCTTCGATCATCTTGATATAACTCTTGGCGTTCTCTGGCAACTCATCGAATGACCTAACCTTGCTGATATCTTCCTTCCAGCCTGGGACGGATTGATAGACGAGTTCAACTTTATCCAATCCATATGCGTCCACATCGGTGTAGCCGACATCTTTCCCGTTCAGCTTATAACCCACACAGACTTGCAGATTCTCCAAGTCGCTCAACACATCCAATTTCGTGACGCATAATTCGGTGACGCCTGCTAGTAACACGGCGGTCTTCACGATCTCCAAGTCCAGCCAGCCCACGCGGCGGATGCGTCCCGTTGTGGCAGCGACTTCGCCGAATTGTTCGTAAGCTGGGCTGTGTCGATCAAGGATCTCGGTGGGCAACGGTCCCGCGCCGACTCGAGTGGTATATGCCTTCGTCACACCAACGACATTGGTAATATAGCGCGGCGGGATACCAAGTCCTGCCGAGGCGGCGGATGGAATTGTTGTTGATGCTGTTACGAACGGATATGTGCCCCAATCCGTATCGAGAAAAGTTCCCATCGCTTGTTCGAGCAGAAAGTGCTTATCCGCTTTCAAGCCATCTTGCACCAGTGAGAACAGTTCGCGCAAGTACGGTTTCAAGCGGTCATAATAAGCGCGATAGGTATCGCGGATTTCATTGTAGTTCAACTTCTCGCCGCCCAACGCGACGATGATCTTATTCTTCAATTCCAACTGCATCGCCAGCCGCGACTCAAATGTACTGGTCGTAAAATCTGTCCAGCGGATGCCGTTGTAGCTGACCTTATCCGCGAACACCGGTCCGATACCGCGGCGGGTTGTGCCGGTGGCGCCGGTGCCTTTTGCATCTTCATACAGTCCGTCCAAGATTTTGTGATACGGCATGATCAAATGCGAACGCGGCGAGACCCATAAACGTCCGTCCACTTTCACGCCGGCTTTGTTGAGCATTTCGATCTCTTCGAGCAAGACTTGCGGATCAACGACCACGCCACCGCCGATCAAGCCGGTCACATTCTGCGCGAAAATTCCAGAGGGCACCAGATGGATCTTGAACGTCCCAAACTCATTGATGACGGTATGCCCGGCGTTATTCCCGCCGTTGAAGCGCGCTACATAATCCACGCGCTCGGCGAGAAAATCCACCACCTTGCCCTTGCCCTCATCACCCCATTGCGAACCGATCACTGCTGTGACTGTCATTGTTTCTCCTCAATGTAATGACGACTTTGCGAAGCACTCTTTAGAGTCAGTCGTCCCGGATAAAGCGACTAAAGTCGCTACTACTGATGATTGCATTATTTTTTAAATTCCAACTCTGACATATTTTCTGGCGATGGGCACGCTTCATTCTGAACTGAAGCCTGCCCATCGCGTGGACGCTTTCAGCGTAGCCCAAGCTTCCTTTTGCAAAGACCAAATCAATGGTCGGTGTGAAGCGTGTTCTTCATCATCCCGAATCATGCTCAAGTATTATAATTCGGGCGGTTTGATTTTAGTGAACAGGAGTCCCCATGAAGATTTTACAAGAAACAGCCTTGACCTATGACGATGTGTTGCTGGTGCCGCAATATTCCGCGGTGGATTCGCGCCGCAAACTTTCAACGCAGACACGTTTGACGAACCACATTACTTTGCAGATTCCCATCGTTTCGGCGAACATGGATGTGGTGACCGAATATGAAATGGCGATCACGATGGCGCGCGAAGGTGGGATCGGCATCATCCACCGGTTTTTGTCGCTCGATGAGCAGGCGCGTCAGATTCAGCGCGTGAAGAAAGCCGAGTCGTTCATGGTGGAAAACCCGATCACAATGACGGTGGCGCACACGGTCGGTGATCTGAAAAAGCTGATGAATGAAACTGGCACCGGCGGAATTTTGATCTTGAATGGCGGCGATAAATTAACGGGTATTGTGACAACCCGTGATCTGTTATTTGAAAATAATGACGCCAAGCCGGTCAGCGAAGTGATGCAGAATAAAGTTGTGACGGCTGCTCCGGAAATTTCTTTGAAGGATGCCGAGAAAATATTGCACGATAACCGCATCGAGAAGTTGCCATTGGTGGATGCGAATGGTCGCGTGGTGGGACTGGTCACGTTGAAGGATATTATGAAGATCACGAAATATCCAGATGCCACCAAAGATTCGCGCGGACGATTGGTGGTGGGTGCGGCAGTGGGTGTGCGTGACATGGAAATGCGTCGCGTGGAAGCCGCATTGCAAGCGGGTGCCGATTGTATCGTGGTGGATATTGCACACGGCGACTCGAATTTGGAAATTGACATGATCAAGAATATCCGCAAGCATCATCCCGATGCGCAGATCATCGGCGGTAATGTTGCCACGGCAGATGGCACGAAGCGTTTGATCGATGCGGGCGTGGATGCGGTCAAGGTGGGTGTGGGTCCGGGTTCGATTTGTATTACGAGAATTGTGGCGGGCTCTGGTGTGCCGCAGTTGACCGCGGTGATCGAATGCTCGAAAGCGGCTGAGGCGAATAAGATTCCGATCATTGCCGATGGCGGCATCCGTCAATCTGGTGATATTGCAAAAGCGCTCGCGGCGGGTGCGCAGACCGTGATGATCGGATCCATGCTGGCGGGTACGGATGAAAGCCCGGGCATGATCATGACCCGGCGTGGTCATCGTTATAAGGCTTCGCGCGGTATGGCTTCGTTGGGAGCGAATATCGAGCGCAATCGTAAAGAGGGCAATGACTTGACCAAGGAAGATGTGGAAGAATATGTAGCCGAGGGTGTGGAGGCGGCGGTCCCATATCGTGGCAAGGCGCGGGAAGTGCTTACGCAACTCGTGGGAGGGTTACAATCAGGCATGAGTTATAGCGGCGTCCACACGATCGAGGAGTTGCAAGAGAAAGCGATCTTTGTGCGGATGACCGGTGCCGGGTTGAAAGAGTCTGGTCCGCATGATGTGGAAGTGATAGGGTAAATTGGAATGAAGAATATTGAATGAAGAATGATGAATGTGTTTAAATTCTTTTGGAGGCAGTAATGGCTAAACAAGATGAGACTAACTGGCTTGAGAAAGATAAGAAGCAATTACATCCGGTGTATCATCCTAAGTCGCATGCGAATGCGTTGGTGATCGAGCGCGGCGAAGGGGTGTGGTTATACACCGTCGATGGACAGAAGATCCTCGATGGTATGGCGGGGCTGTGGAATGTCAATGCTGGGTATGGACGGGAAGAACTTGCCAAGGCTGCTTACGATCAGATGAAGACTCTGGCATTCACTTCCAATTTCTCGGGCATGACGAATCTGCCATCCATTCAACTGGCTGAAAAACTTTCGGGCTTTGCTTACGAAGGTTTGAATACAACTTTCTTCACCTCCGGTGGTTCTGAGTCAAATGACTCGGCGTTCAAAACCGTCCGCTATTATTGGAAGCGCAAGGGTAAGCCGGGTAAATATAAAGTCATTGCCCGCAAGGGTTCTTATCACGGCGTGACCCTCGCGGCGACTTTCGCCACCGGGCTCGAAAAATATCAAACGATGTTTGGTCCCGCGGTGGGTGGATTTGTGCATATCCCCGCGCCGAATCCATATCGCTATGAGGGGGATATCAAAGCAGGTGAGACTGTCGGTCAAGCCGCGGCGCGCTCGCTCGAAGAGGCAATCCTGCGCGAAGGTGCGGATACGGTCGCGGCGTTCATCGCTGAACCAGTGATGGGCGTTGGCGGCGTAATTGTCCCGCCGGATGATTACTTCCCATTGGTGCGGGCGATCTGCGATAAGTATGAAATCCTATTCATTGCGGATGAAGTCATCACGGGCTTTGGTCGCACTGGGGAATGGTTCGCGCTCAAACATTGGAACGTCAAGCCAGATATCCTTTCGTTCGCCAAAGCCATCACGAGTGGATACGCCCAATTGGGCGGTATCCAAATCTCGGACGAGATTCGTGAGACGATGGAGTCCGCGCCTGAGTCGGAAGCATACATGCATGGCTATACTTACTCTGGTCACGCCATGGCGTGCGCTGTGGGCTTGAAGAATCTTGAAATCATGGAAAAAGATAATTATCCCGCGCGCGCCAAGGAATTGGGCAAACGTTTGCTCGAAGGATTAAAAACTCTTTCTGAATTTTCCTTCGTTGGCGATGTGCGTGGACTGGGTTTGGTCTGCGGCGTAGAAATTGTTTCCAACAAAGAGTCCAAAGTTGCTGACCCTGCCATGACGATGAAGATTTTCAAAGCTGCACAAGAACGTGGGTTGCGGACTCGTCCAGTCGGGAATACGCTGGCGTTCTCGCCTCCGCTTGCGATCAATGAAGAGGAAGTGGATGAGATCATCAAACGTCTTGGCGCGGCGATGGATGGAATTGGTTAGCAGGTTTACAAGTTCAAAGTTACAGGTTGTGTACTGGATGAACAATTGAAAATCGTAAATCGAAAATCGCAAATCGTAAATTGATATGTCCGTTTACCTTCACGATATTCCCCTCGCCCAAGCGCAAGCCCGGTTAAGAGAAGCATTACAAGATGCTGGTCTCTGGCGCGTGCTTGGCGTGGAAACGATTCCCCTTGATGAAAATGCATTAGGTCGTGTGACCACCGAGCCGATCTGGGCGAAGGTTTCTTCGCCGCATTACCACGCCTCTGCGATGGATGGGTTTGCGGTGGTCTCTGAATTAACGTCAGGCGCCCAACCGTCCACGCCGCTGGTGTTTGAATTGAAAGAAGAGTCAGCCAAGTACGTGGATACTGGCGATCCGTTACCCGATTGGGCGAACGCGGTCATTCCCATCGAGAATGTGGAGTCGCTTGATGGCGATGGACAGATCACACACGATATCCGCGGACCCAAGTCGATTCGGATCCGCGCGGCGGTTGCCCCGTGGAGTCATGTCCGCCCGTTGGGTGAAGATATTGTCGCAACGCAATTGGTTTTGCCGGCAGGTCATGTTCTCAAACCTGTTGATTTAGGTGCCATCGCGGCATCGGGACATCAAGAGATAAAGGTTGCTCGAAAGCCTAGAGTTGCCATTCTGCCAACGGGAACGGAACTTGTTCCAATCGGCAGCAAACTCAAAGCGGGCGATATTCTCGAGTACAACTCACTTGTCCTTGCGGCGCAAGTCAAAGCGATGGGCGGTGAGCCGACGCGTTATCCCATCACGAAAGATGATTTCGATCTGATCTGTGAACGTGTGCAGGAAGCGGCGCAGGATCACGACATAGTCTTGCTTAATGCAGGGTCATCAGCAGGCGCAGAAGATTTTTCTGCAAAGGTTGTTGAGAAACTTGGAACACTTTTAATTCACGGTGTTGCTGTTCGTCCAGGGCATCCTGTCATCTTGGGTTTAATCAATCGTCAATCCAAAACCGTAAATCGTCAATCAAACGTGGAGATTGCTTCAGGGACAAGCGCCCCTCGCAATGACATACCGATTGTTGGTGTCCCCGGCTACCCAGTCTCCGCCGCGCTCACGATTGATATCTTTGTCGAACCCCTCATCGCCAAGTGGCTTGGACGCCGACCGCTTGAACTTCCAACAGAGACTGCCATCCTCACGCGTAAACTTGTCTCACCGGCAGGTGATGATGATTTTGTCAGAGTTGTGGTTGGTAAGGTTGGTGAGAAGTTACTTGCTGCGCCGTTAGCGCGTGGGGCGGGAGTAATTACTTCGTTAGTTCAAGCAGATGGTCTCGCCTTAATTCCCAGCGGCACACAAGGCATTGAAGCGGGTGAGCAGATTCAAGTTCGGCTCTATCGCACCAGAACAGAAATTGAAAAAACAATTCTTGCCATCGGCTCGCATGATCTTACGCTCGATCTGATGGCGCAGTTTCTCGCCGAACATGACCGCAGACTTGCCTCTGCCAATGTCGGTTCGCAGGGTGGGTTGGTCGCATTGCGGCGCGGTGAGGCGCATCTGGCTGGGTCGCATTTGTTGAACCCTGAAACGGGTGAATACAATATCTCGTACATTCGTCAGTACATGCCGAACATTCCGGTCAAAGTTATCGCATTGGTGGGACGCGAACAGGGGTTGATGGTAAGGCAGGGCAATCCAAAGGGCATAAAAAGTTTGGGAGACCTCGTCAGCTCTGATGGGAGTCAGAAGCGCTTTATCAATCGTCAACGCGGGGCTGGTACGCGTGTCCTATTGGATTATCATTTGAAATCAATGACAATAACACCAGAGTCAATTGTTGGCTATAATCAGGAAGAGTATACTCATCTCGGAGTTGCTGCGGCGATCGCTTCGGGACGCGCCGATTGCGGGCTCGGGATTGCCGCCGCCGCACAAGCGTTGGATCTGGATTTTGTGCCGTTGTTTCAAGAACGCTATGATCTAGTGATCCCCAAACAATTTGCGGATGATGAATTGCTTGCGCCTCTTTTCTCACTTTTGGCTGATTCGGATTTTCGAACAGCCGTTTCTCAACTGACAGGTTACGACGTGTCTGTGATGGGCACGATCATTTTGGAGGATTAGGTGAACGAAGGTTTAATTATTGACGATAATCGTCAGACAGCCGATGCGCTGAATCAGATGTTGGCAGTGTTGGGATTTAAAGCGCGGGTGGCGTATGGTTCAAGCTCGGCAATGGAAATATTGGGGACCGGCTTTACGCCGAAGTTTATTTGTTTGGATATCAACATGCCCGGCGTGGATGGCACCGAGATCCTGGCGTATCTCAAACGTGAACCACGCTTGACGCCTGTGCCGGTATTTGTGATCACCTCAGATGATCAACCCGAGACACGCAAGAAGGTCATGAAACTTGGTGCCACGGTCATGCTCATCAAGCCCGCCACGATCGATGCGATGGAAAGCGCCTTCAAAACGGCGAAGCTGTTGTCGTAATATTTCTTGTTGTGAAATTGAAAACGTGCTCTTGCCTAAAGAGCACGTTTTTTGTTTCCACATGCTGTCGCGATTTAGTATCTCGATACCTATATTTCTTTGTGAGTATAATGCCAACAGAAATCTATCTGGAGGTTTGCAAATGAAGAAAGTGTTGTTTTTTGTATTGGTGCTCACCGCATGTACGCTTGTCGCTTGCGGCGGTAGCAGCGACCCTGGCACAGAGGCGAATGTAGCGACTACCCTAGTGCCTGTCCCAGTTGAGTTTGCAGGTAAGACCAATCCTCTTGGTGCAGATGCGGCAACTGCTGGCGCTGAAGTTTTCAAAACGAATTGCCAATCCTGTCATGGACCTCAAGGTCATGGTGATGGACCGGCTGGTGCGGGGCTTGAACCGAAGCCAAAGAATCTAGCGACATTGCAAACTCAAGCCGGCGATGATTATTTGTTTTGGCGAATCAATACTGGTAAGGAAGGTACAGCAATGGTTCCATGGAAAGGCATCATTACGGCTGAGCAGATCTGGCAAGTGATTTCATTCATCCGCACCTTGAAGTAAGGAAGAATTAGAACTCCTTAATGGCCTTCATGCGAATAAGACGTTTCTCATCAGGATACGTCTTATTCATTGTTACGAGAGTATAATTGGCGAAAAAAAGATGAGGATATATGCCAATCTCTGCTGGAATCCCTGCGCCTGAATTTGAAATGCTTGATGATACAAATGTGAGTCGTAAACTTTCTGATTTTCGTGGAAAGAACGTGGTGTTATATTTTTACCCGGCAGACGATACGCCGGGTTGTACCAAGGAAGCCTGTAATTTTCGCGATGATTATTCTGCCTACGAAAAAGCGGATGTTGTTGTTTTAGGTGTTAGTCCCGATGATGTTAAGTCGCATGTGAAATTCAAGAAAAAGTTTGATCTGCCCTTTCCGCTTTTGGCGGATGATGGTCATAAGGTTTGTGATGCGTATCAAGTGTGGGGACCGAAAACGTTTATGGGTAAATCCTATGAAGGGGTTTTGAGAACAACTTTCCTAATTGATGGTAACGGAAACATCGTGAAGGTGTTTGAGAATGTACGCCCGGCAGAGCATAGTGCAGAAGTGTTGTCAGCGTTAGGCGTTGCCAACTAGGGGAACAAACTTCAGCTTAATAATGAGACCGTTTTTGTCTGCTTTTGTCTATATTGGGCTTTGTCAATTCGTGACAAATATAGGAAAGTTTGGTAAATTTGGTCGGTTGTGACTCGGGAGGGTCCTGTTCCATTTTTTGTTTAAGGAGAGAGAACGTATGCGACATTTTGTAATTGTAGGAATATTGGTTGTTGCTGTAGCGTTTCTCGCAAATGCAGGCTTGGTTTCAGCTCATTTGATGCCTGTGGAAGCGAGTGCGCAAGCCACCGAAATTGATTGGATGTGGAATCTGATGTTAGCTGCCATGTCCTTTCTTTTTGCCTTGATCACAGTTCCCATGTTTTATAGCTTGGTGGTTTTCAGGCGCAAAAAGGGTGATACGACCGATGCGGAACATATTGAGGGGAACACCCCGCTTGAGATCACCTGGACTGTAATTCCCTTGTTCGTGGTTGTGATCTTCGCGTATTTGGGTGCCGGGAATTTGGCTCGAACGATCCGCAATGTTCCAGATGCCATGGTTGTGAAAGTGGTGGGCAGTCAGTGGAATTGGAAATTTGTGTACCCGGATTATGGCGTGACAAGCCAGGAGCTTTACCTTCCAAAAGGGAAAGCTGTGCTCTTGAAGATGGAATCGATGGATGTGATCCATTCATTTTGGGTGCCTGAATTTCGCGTCAAACAGGACCTAGTGCCTGGCCGCGTGACCGAGTTGCGTATCACCCCGATTTTGGATGGTTCTTACAAGGTGCGTTGCGCTGAATTATGCGGCACCTCGCACTATAAAATGGAACAACCTGTGATTGTTACGGATAACGCAGAATTTACTGCCTGGATCACAGACCAACAAGCCAAGGCAGCGGCGCTTGTTACGCCCGAATCGAAAGGTGAGGCTTTGGTGGCGGGGAATGGTTGTGCGGCTTGTCATTCGATCAATGGCGCGGCGGGCATAGGTCCGACCTGGTTTGGATTGGGCGGGGCGCAAGTCGAGTTGGAAGATGGCACAACAGTCACTGCTGATGATGCGTATTTAATCGAATCGATCAAAAATCCCAAAGCCAAGATTGTCAAAGGTTTTGCGCCCGTAATGCCAAACACTTATGCCGAAATACTTACCGATGAAGAAATCGCGAATATAGTCGCGTATATTAAGACGCTGAAGTAATTGGCGGAGGAATTTCAAATGATGAAAAAGAATACAGTTGGAAGTGGTTTGTTGCTTCTGCTTATTGCAGGTGTCGTGGGGTGGGGAGTTGGTTTTGGGCTCGATCTGCTGATCTCAGGCAGTACCCCGAACTTAGCGGGCTCAGTCCCTTCTGCATTTGCACTCCTGTTTGCAGTAACAGCTTTCTTCTTCGGGTTATATGGCTATCGTGGCATTACCCGAGGTTTGGTCTGGCAGGTTGCAGGGACACTTTTGGGCGGGTTGTTTGTAACTGGGATCCGTTTGCTCATGGGTATGAAGGGCAACGAGCTCCTCGAAGGTAAATTTTTCTTTAGCGAGCCAGCTTGGGTGTTTGGCGCGATCGTTGGCGTAATTTCGTTCCTCGCTGGCGTCGGCGTGATGGACGATTGGATGAAGTGGGCGCGCGGCATCGATACGGATGAACATCACGAAGATAAACCCGGCTGGGAAAAATATTTCGGTGTTTCACTTGACCACAAGGTCATTGGCATTCAATACACCGTGACTGCATTTGTGTTGATCTCGGTCGGTGGTTTGTTCGCGTTGATCTTCCGTACTGAGTTGGCGCAATCAGGTCTGCAATTCTTGAGCGCGGACCCAACGAAGTTCAATGTATTCAACCAAACAGGACCGCAGTTTTATAACACGCTCATGTCTTTGCACGGTATGATCATGATCGTCTCGATCCTGCTCGGTATCTCTGGCATTATCAACTATGTTGTGCCTTTGCTGGTGGGCGCGCAGGATATGGCATTCCCGCGCATGAATGCTTTTGCGTTTTGGATCGCCGTCCCTGCGGCGGTACTCTTGCTGATGAGCATGGTCTTAGGCGGCTTTGATACCGGTTGGACGGGCTATCCGCCGCTTTCTTCGCGTGCGCCGGTGGGCGTGCAGATGTTCTTCTGGGGTGTGTTTACAGCCGGTTGGTCATCCATTCTCGGTGCGTTGAACGTGATCGCGACTGTGATCCGTATGCGTGCCAAAGGTATGAATGCGATGCGTATGCCGATCTTTGTGTGGGCGGCGATTGCCACTTCCATCATTGCGCTGACAGCTACGCAGTTGATCGGTCTCTCGTTCCAAATGGTTAGTTTCCAACGCTTATTCGGGATGGGGTTCTTTGATCCCGCAAAAGGCGGCAACCCGGTTCTGTTCCAGCATCTCTTCTGGTTCTACTCGCATCCGGCGGTGTACGTGTTCGTACTCCCTGGTTTGGGCGTGATCTCGGAATTGTTGCCGGTCTTCGTCCGCAAGCCTTTGTTCGGCTATCGCTGGATCGCAATGTCATCGCTCGGTATTGCGCTGGTTGGTTTTGTGGTTTGGGCGCACCATATGTTCACTTCCGGTATGAATGAATACCTGCGTGTGCCGTTTATGTACAGCACCATGCTGGTGGCTGTGCCGACCGGTGTGAAGTTCTTCTCGTGGGTCGCCACAATCTGGGGCGGCAAGATCACTACTCCGACCCCAATGTTATTTGTGCTTGGCGCGATCGTGGTCTTCTTATTGGGTGGCGTCTCTGGTCCGCCGAATGCCATGGTAGCCTTGGATTTGCACTTGCATGATACCTATTGGATCGTCGGTCACTTCCACGATACGATCTTTGGCGGGTTTATCTTCCCATTCTTTGCGGCGGTTTACTATTGGTTCCCCAAAGCGACCGGACGCCGTATGAACGAGTTTTGGGGTAAATTCCACTTCTGGCTGATGACACCTGCCTTCCTCACGTTGACTTTCGGAATGATGTTCATTGGTTTGCGTGGTATGCGCCGCCGTATTGCAGATTATGACCCTGCGCTTGGGTTTGATTCCACGCATTTAATCATGACCATTTGCGCCTTTCTCATCGCCCTTTCTGTGTTGATCTTCTTTATCAACCTCGTGTACAGCATTAAGCATGGTGAAAAGGCGGAAGGTAATGTGTGGAACTCGCGTTCTCCCGAATGGCAGGTTCCATCTCCGATGCCCGCTCATAACTATGAAGTCCCATTTGAAGTCGTGGGCGAACCGTATGATTACGGTTTGGCTGGTTCAAAATATGTTGAGTTCTCTGCCGCTGCTGGCAAGAAACATTAATAGGGGAGGATAGGTTCATGATACATAAACAAGAAAAATCATCGATGTTGAGCCAGGGCGTATTCATCTTTATCTACCTGGCTGTCTTGACCGTAATCGAGTTCGGGATCGCGCTCACTTTCAATTCGGCGGTGTTGCTCGTCGCGATCGCTTTGGTCAAAGCCGTGCTGGTTGTGTACTACTATATGCATATTTACAAGCTCAACGCTGAACATGAAGGCGACGAGAATTCATATGAATATAAATCCGGTACCAACCGCATTGGTCTCTGGTTGTTCCTCGTATCAGACTCGTTTGTGTTCGGCGGCATGATGGTGATGCGGATCAACCTGCTCGGTCTTTCTCATCCGCACCTGAATCAAACCCTTGGCTTGCTCGTGACTGGCGTCTTGTTGGTCTCGTCCTTCTTTATGAACCGCGGCGAGACGTTGATCGAAAACGGCGACCGTAAGGGCTTTATCACAAACACTTTGGTTACCTTTGTGTTGGGACTAGCCTTCTTGATCGGTGTGGTTTTCATCGAGTGGCCCAACGCTGCCCGTGAGGGCATCACTCCCGGAAGTGGTCCCGCAGGCGCCGCTTTCTACATGATGACCGGGATGCATGCCTTCCACGTATTTACAGGTTTGATCTTCCTGTTGGTTGTGCTTAACAATGCGCGCAAGGGTCTCTACGACGAGAAGCATTATCCAGTGGAAGCCGTTGCTGTCTACTGGCACTTCGTAGATGTGGTGTGGATCTTCTTCTACCCGGCGTTGTACTTGATCGGGACAATTGCCAAGTAATACATCCGAAGTTCCTAAGGGAACGATTAGAAAACTAAAAATCGGGGCGACCTGCACAGGTCGCCCCGATTTTTGGGTGTATGATTAACGTCGTTTTGAAAATCTTGGCGTTTCAGGAATAGTATGGACAGAAAAACACTGCTCGTTGGATTGGGTTCTTTTTTGGTGATATTGATGGTGGGTGCGGCTGTTCTGATTTTTGCAAAGCCAGCCAGTTTCCGCGGGACTACTTATGGCGAGCCATACCCGCAGGCGTCAGAGATTGCTTTAACTCGTTCGGACGGAACCAGCTTTCGGCTGAGTGAGCTGCGAGGTGACGTCGTATTGATTTTCTTCGGGTATACATCCTGCCCGGATGTATGTCCGACCACGATGGCGGAATTGAAAGTCGCATTGACGGAACTTAGCGCAGAAGATGCGGCGCGGGTCAAAGTCCTATTCGTGACAGTTGACCCTGACCGTGATACGCCTCAACTTGTACAGGAATATGTTGCTCGTTTTAATCCTGAGTTCATCGGGCTTAGCGGAACGCAAGTTGAGCTTGAGAAGGTCTGGCAGGTTTATGGCATCTATCGTGAGATCGTGCCGAGTCCCTCAGCCACGAACTATACAGTTAACCATACGGCGCGTGTGACACTGATCGACCAGCAGGGAAATATGCGTGTCTCCTTTGGTTTCGATACGCCGGTGGAAGATATTGTGCATGATCTGAATTTGATCTTGAAGCGGTAGTAAATATTTATGTCTGAAATTCGCACTGCAATGTTCAGAGAAAGTCGATGGGCTTGATGATCAAGCGTATTGTTGTATCCCTGCTGATCGGGGTTGTGTTGGGGATCGTGATCAGCGAGTTGTCATTCATTATCCTGCATGAGACCACCCGTCCGCCGCAGGAAATTGTTCTCACCATTCCCGCAGGCACTGCGGATAAAGTGGCGCGCGGCGAACAGCCGCCATCGATCCCGCTGGATATGATCTTTGTGGTGGGCGATACCCTGGTGATGAAGAACGATGATGTGGTGGATCATAAATTGGGACAGTTGTGGATCCCTGCGCATTCATCTGCCAGCCTGGCGTTGAACGAAGTGCAGAATATGGCGTTCGAATGTTCCTTCCAGCCGGGCAATTATTTTGGACTCGATGTGCGTCAGCCGCTCACACTGGGTACCCGGATTTATGGCATTCTCTATGCGGGTGTGCCATTGGGGATTCTGGTTTTGGTGTATAGCTTTGTTGTCCCTCCAAAGAAGAAAGAACATGTCCCTGCTTAAGTTATTTTCCCGTAAATGGCTGATCGCCACCCTGTTGGTTATCGCTGGAACCCTTGTGTTGGCGCGCCTCGGCATCTGGCAATTGGATCGGCTCGAACAACGGCGCGCCTTCAATGCCCAGGTTATATCGGCACGCTCACAATCCGTTTTGGATTTGAATCAGGAACAGCCCGAAGATATTTCCAAAATGGAATGGCGACCGGTCCAGGTCACTGGAAAATATGACTTTGAGAATCAGGTCGCGATACGGAATCAGTATTATGGCAACCAATATGGATACCATCTACTAACTCCGCTTCTTTCTCAGGGGACAGCTGTTCTGGTGGACCGCGGCTGGATTCCCGCTGACGGCAATTCCACGCCGGAGGCTTGGCGCAAGTACGATGAAGCCGGTGAGGTAAAAGTTATCGGTCAGATCCGGCTTGGGTCGGGCAAACCAGCTATCGGTGGTGTCGCTGATGCGCTGCCTGCGGATGGTTCAAAGCTCGCGCTTTGGAATAACGCCGATGTGGCGCAAGTCGCTGGGCAGTTGGCCTATCCGATCTTGCCGGTGTATATTCAAACGAATGCCGATCCGTCTGATACCGAGCCGCCAATTCCTTTTCAACCTGCGATCGAGTTGACGGAAGGTCCGCATATGGGTTATGCCTTGCAGTGGTTTACATTTGCGGCGATCTTGTTTTTTGGTTATCCATTCTTTGTTCGAAAACAGGAAATACAAACGAAATGAAATTTTCACTTCGGTCTGCGTTTGCTCGATATGTGTTTGTGTTATTTGTTGCGGTGCTTGCCCTCACGGTGGCTGGCCGCATTGTCACATTGACCAATGCCTGGGCGTATTGCAATGGCTGGCCCATTTGTATGCCAACCGCTCCGATAGGCTGGCTGAAACTTGCTCATATGTCATTGGTGGGCATTGCATCCATCTTGATGTTGGCAGTCTTTCGGAAAGCCTGGCGTGAACAACGTGACCAGCGCATCCTCCTGCCGCTGACAACGATTCTGGCAGTCATGTTCTTTGGTCAGGCAATGGTGGGCGCGATCCAAATCACGCGGCTGGATGTTGGGCAGCTGGTCGTCTTGCATAAACTCACGACGATCGCTTTATGGGTTTCCTTGAGTTTGCTTGTGTATGCTTCTGGGGTGTTGGTTGTCGATGAAACGAAACCGGTTCCTCAAAATACACGTCAACGCACCAAGGATTTCTTTGCGTTATCCAAGCCGTTGATCGTTGGGTTGCTATTGATCACAACCTACGGCGGACTCGTGATCGGGGCGAAAGCATGGCCATCCTTCTCTTTGACCATGTGGACTTTGCTTGGCGGCGCGCTTGCGGCGGGTGGTTCCAGTGCCCTGAACCAATTTATTGACCGTGAACTGGATAAGAATATGCAACGTACTGCCAAACGTCCGTTGGCTGATGGACGTTTGACCAGTGCCGAAGGGTTGGCTTTTGGGCTGGCGCTTTCACTAATCAGTTATTATCTGCTCGCGTGTTTTGTGAATGGACTTGCCGCATTACTCTCACTGGCGGGAATCATTTATTATGTAATTCTTTATAGTTTGTGGCTCAAGAAAGCAACTGTGCAAAATATCGTCATTGGAGGTGGTGCTGGGGCAATTCCGCCGATGGTTGGATATGCCGCCGCAACGGGTCACCTCGGTTGGACAGCCTGGATTCTCTTTGCCATTATCTTTATGTGGACACCTCCACACTTTTGGGCGCTGGCAATCGTCCGCATGAAGGATTATGAAAATGCCGGTGTGCCGATGCTGCCCGTGGTACGTGGTGAATTGGAAACCCGCAAGCAGATCCTCATCTACACCATCGAGTTGGTGATTGTCACTTTGTTACTTCCCATCTTCAACCTGGCTGGAATGTTTTATCTGATCTCTTCGTTGGTGCTGGGCGGTGCGCTACTTTATGCGGCTTGGGCTGTTTGGAAATACGGTGGTAACAAACTGGCATGGCGCATGTACAAATGGTCCAGTTCGTATTTGGTGTTCATCTTTTTGGCAATCATGATCGATGCGGTACTTTAAACAATACGTAGAATCAAAAGCGGTCGGTTTTATCCCGACCGCTTTTGATTTAAGGATGACGCAATATCACAGCAGTCTCGTCTTTATATAGGATCTGCCAATTATTTTCCTCAAGCGCTTGTGTAATTCGTGAGTTCGTCCGCACGATTGCCCAGGTAACCTGATATTTATTGAGGGTGTTCTGCCAGTTATCCTGTAATGTTATGACCTGTTCATATTCGCGTGTTAATGCTTCACCATAGATGTGGGTATGACCGTCCATGAAAATTTGATATTGGGGCCAGAGCTTAAGCAGCAGGTAACCGCCCCAATCAAATTCGTTGAAGACATGTCCGCTTTGTGGGTGTGATTCGAGCCAGGTGACTGCGTTCACCGGAAAGAATTTGGTATCAAAGGTATTGCCTTTATTCTTTAGGTCAATTGGGACCCCAGATTGAAAGAGAAATGTGACTATGGCGAATATTGCGACCAGCCAGATAAATCCATTGGATGATTGACTGAGCGGGGTGACTCGTTCATCTAGTTTTTGCAGAGGGTTGTTGGGTAAATCTTCTTTGAGCCAGGTGCTCAATAATTTTGCGGCGATTGGAGTCGCCAATATGGCGAAAATGGGTAACATCCGGCTGGAATAGATCGCCAACCCAGCAAAGGCTGTAAGCAGGAATACATATTTCCATGGGGTTTTATTCTGGGTGCGCGCAAACCCTGCCAGTAACAGGAGCAGCAGGATAATAAACGGCCATGTCTCAGGGAATTGGAAATTGGCTGATTGATACTCCACAACATGTGATTTTATATAAGCGTTCCCACCGAGTGATGCGATAGCTCCCCAGATCTTAAACCCTGATGGTGAAAGCAGGGTTGCAATTAACGAAAACAACCCGCCAGCCAGCATGGATCTTATTTTGGTATTTTGGGACCAGTCTTTGATAGGAATCTCCAACAGGTCCCCGACCAAATACATACCCCAGATGGCAATTCCAAAAATGAACATTCCATGCATGTTGACCCATAAAACCATCACAAGCGGTAAAAAACGCCATGCAGTTGGCTTGTCTGATAGGCGTTCGAGGATCATTATCCAAATAGGTATGAGGAGGTAACTGAACAAATGCGGGCGTGGCAGGATGTGAATCAAGCTGGCGCTCACTCCCAGCCCGGTGAGGATCAGGGATATGAGCAGACTCCCAGATCTACGAAAGGCATCATGAAAGATCAAGCTCCAGGCGAGAGTTACGATCAAGGCGCTCAACAGGACCACCCCGCTCAAGCCAAGCAGGTCATAGGAAATGGAGAAGATGACCTGCGATAGCCATTCGTGCGGAATGCTGTCGAAGCCAGTGGTACGGAAGGAGAAAATATCCACCAAGCCCACTTTGCGAGAAGCACGGATCAATCCTCCAACCAAGAGATGACGCGGCAAGTCCCCGTCTGAATTAAGCATAATGGGACCCATTGCTGCAATGCCCCAGAAGATTGCTGCAAAAAGAATGTATTCAATACGCGGCATAAAAAAACGAAGTAATTTCATAGGTGCGTTACCTTCAGTGATGTTAGTTGTTGGAAGCGGCTCATGCCACCCAACCCCAGCCGAAAAATTCCTGGCTCAAGTAGAGGCTTAGAGCGATACAGGTGTAAATGACAATTCGCCGCCCCCAGGGGCTTTTGTCGACTCTGCCAATTGTAAGAAAAACAGGGAAAAGCGTTAATGAATAACGTGACATAGATATCAGTGGTTGCGTCTCAACAATTCTGGTCAAAATGATGAGCAGACTAAAGGCAGTATATAAATTGTACTCCATTGGCGTTTTGCGCCATCCAAGTAGCAATAGCACAACGAACAGAGTCATAACAAACCAGTTCAAGAAATCAATGTAATTGAATTTTCCCGAAAGCAGGGTTTGAACTGCGTAGGCATAAGTTTCCCACGGCGGGACTAGCCGTGCGTGCCAATCCGGCTCGCTAAATGGGATGGCAATATCTTTTACCTGGGTTGACCGTAAAAAGAGATAGAACAGCATGCCGATTCCTGCAAACGCTGACCCTGTCCAGTGTTGGATTTTCCCGAGGAAGGGAGCGTCCCTCCACATCAGGTATAGTAAAGGCAACAACAACGCCGCGCCTTGTAACCGTGTGCTGATCGCACAGAAAACCCAGAAGCCTGCCCAGTTCCAGGATTTCATTTGCATCGCTCTCAGGGCGAGCAATGCGGTGACTATAAAAAGGGATTCGGTGTAAGCACTGAAAAGATAAAAGGATGTCGGGTAGATCAAAAAATAAAGCAGAGTACTTCTTCCGGCTAATTTCCCCTCCGATTGAGTATATAGATCATACAAAAGTTTTAACGCATACAGGGTTGCGAGATGTGCGATGATCAACCCGGCGAGAAATGCGTTGCCAGTGATTGGCTTGATCAGCCTGATCAACAGCGGAAAAAGTGGTGGATAATGATCGTCGCCCGAAATGCTCCCGTAGCCATTTTCGGCGACAGTTGTATACCAGTTCACGTCGAACCTTTGCCATAAACCAAGCCATGCATTTGGATACGGGGCAGCGCTATAATATGGGAACATGTCACTCGGAGTAACAGCAGGCGTGAGTCTAGTCCCTTTGAAATATCCTTCAATTGCAGTACCTGTATAAATATCCCAAGTGCTGGATGTTTGTTGATCGAGAACTATATCTTTACTGGCTGAACGAAATGAAAGGATATTTCCATTGACTTGGCGGAGGTAGGCATGTGGCTGAAGATTATACAGATTTAAAAATATAACACTTGGTTTGGCATCGGTAGTTATGTAATGAACCGCAACTGGCTGAACTGTCAAAATTACCCATGACCATATTACATAAAATAGCCTGGCAATCAAAAAAGCAGCGACAGCAAATTTCCAAGCTTCATCCAGATTTAACCATTTTTGTTTCACACTATTCAAGATTTTCATCCTGTGATTTTAAACCAAAAAGCGACACCTTTCGATGTCGCTTTTGATAACTTCAAATTTACTCACCCAAATAATCGCGCAACTTGCGCCGAATGGACGGGTGGCGTAGACGGCTGAGCGCCTGGGCTTCGATCTGGCGTACGCGTTCGCGCGTTACGCCCATTTTGCGGCCCACTTCTTCGAGGGTGTATGCTTGCCCATCGAGCAGACCGTACCGCAATTGCAGAATACGGACTTCGCGCGGCGGTAAGCCATTCAACACTTCGCCAAGATGTTCTTTCAACAAGTTGTACGTGGCGGTTTCGTCTGGCGGTGGCGCCTCATCGTCTTCGATGAAATCGCCCAATACCGAATCCTCTTCATCGTCGGTTGGGGTTTCCAGCGAAAGTGGACGGCGCGCCACCTGGATCATGTTCTCCACTTTCTTAGGTGGCACATCCAGAGCTTCTGCCAATTCCTCCACACTCGGTTCGCGCCCAAGACGTTGCGTTAGTTGGTGCTGTACGCGCAGTAATTTGTTGATCTGGTCGCCCATGTGCACAGGCACGCGGATGGTACGTCCCTGATCAGCAATGGCGCGGGTAACAGCCTGACGGATCCACCAAGTGGCGTAGGTGGAGAATTTATGTCCGCGGCGGTAATCGAATTTCTTGGTAGCGCGGATAAGACCGATATTGCCTTCCTGGATCAAGTCCAGAAACGGCACACCGCGTCCCATGTATTTCTTGGCAACTGAGATCACCAAACGCGAGTTGGCTGTAATGAGATGTTCGCGTCCCGCCCAACCATCTTCGATCAGCTTGCGTAACTCGAGGCGGCGGCGCGGACTAGCATTGCCTTTCGCGAGTTCTTCACGCGACATGCGTCCGCGTTCGATGCGTTGGGCAAGTGCCACTTCTTCGGTGGCTGTCAGAAGCGGAACACGGCTGACTTCCTTGAGATACAAGCCGATGGTGTCGTCGGTGTCGATATTCGCGAGGTAGTCATCGAGCGAGGCGTCAATTTCAGGCTCTTCTTCAATGGCTTCCACCGCAACCAGTTCGTCTTCGGTCGGCTCAGCGGTCGTCGCATCTTCCACAAATGGGATGCCTGCGCTCAGTAAAGCCGAAAAGGCTTCTTCGAGCTGTTCAACATCCTGCTCGGCTTCGGGGAAGAAGTGCAGAATGTCGTCAAGTGTAATGTACCCCTTTTGGCGGCCCATTTCCACGAGCCGCGCTATGGCAGGAAATTCTTCTTCTTCGTCAACCATCAAAATCTTATCTACATCCATGTGCTGCGTGTCTACTTTCTTTTTATATCAGAATACACTTTTTTGAGGTTAATTACAAGATGCTTTTTGTTACTGTTTATAGACGTCATGAACTCGGAAATGTTACGGCTTGGGCGTGGCGGTTTCATTTGTCGCTGTGCCAGCCTCGGGCGTAGATGGAAGCGGGGTTTCAGTCGCAGTAGCAGGGATGGGGCTGGGAGTCAGCGTTTCGGCATAGGGCGGGTTGGTCAAAAGTCCGATCAATGCATCAATTGAGCTTTTGCTGACAATTACGATCTTGCCATCGATGCTTGCATAATACCCATTCTCTGTTGGAGTGACAACACCGATTTGGGCAATTCGTTCCACGCCATTCGTGAATTTCATGCTCAATTTGTATTCGGGCGCATCCAAACCAACATCTTTTGGACTAATATTTGGAAGACGGTCGGTAATACGGATGGTTGTGATCTGACTCGCTGCCGCTTCAGACGACCCTTGTTCTGCTGAGGCTTCGAAAGGCAGGGTCAACGCCCACGCATTATCAGCGTTACGCGCGATCTCGACAACTTCGCCGGCCTGCGACTCCACGCGGATGCTGGTGGGCACGCCGTCACTGCTTGAAAATAGATACGCGACAGCGTCTTCCGGGGTGACCGTGAGGGCAATATCTGCCGGTTTCTCGCGGTTGTTGAGAAAGTAATAGGCGCCTGCCAAAATGATGGCTAGCAGAAGAACAATAACGGTCGATCGACGCATTTTGTTCTATCCTTGCCGACGGCGCGCCAGCCAAGATGAAATGCCAGCAAACACTACCAAGCCAGGGATGATAATGACCGACCCAAGCAAAATGATCAGGAGTTGGATTTGTGAAGGTGGCACAAAGGTGCGTTCTGTAGGCGTGTGGGGCGTGATATTGATCAGGTCTTCCTGCTCGGCTGCCCAATCCACTGAATTGACGAAAATATTGCCGTTGCCATAGGCGTCGAAACCTTTATCATCTGCGAAGACCGAATTTCCAAACACAACTACGCGTCCCTTGGTTTTTGTGTTCTCGCCAGCCGTCGCCATCGTAAGCGGTCCCGGCAGGTCTTCAGGATCTTGAGAGACTTGAGTTCCCTGCGCATTGGTGAATTTCACTTCGCCCCACGAGTTGGGCGAAGTCTGGATTAAGGGCGTCTGTGTGACGCCATCGATATTATTGGCAATACTGACACTCCGCGCCTGAGGCATGATCACCAAATAATTCTGGCTCAAGTTTTGTGTAATGGGATGTTGATTGGCAGAGTAGGAAACAGCGTTGAGCGGCTGCTGACTGCTTAAGTCAATGATGATATCTTTGTCCAGCACAATACCCCAATCAGTTGTCAGGTATTCTGCCAGGGGATCGCTCGCATCTCCGAACTCGGTCACGATGATGGGGTTTTCCATCACGATCAGCGAGCCGCCTGCATCGACGTATTGCTTAAGCTGTTGAACCTCTTGTTGCGAAACTGGTTTGGTAGGACCGGCAATAATAATACTCAGCGCATCATCAGGGATCTTGTTTTCAGCCACCAGGTTTAGGCTTTTGACGGTGTAATTTTTACTTTCGAGGGTTTGTTTTGCCAACGAATAACTGTTATCGCCTGATTCAAGGGAAGCTTCGCCATGCCCGGTTAGGAAATAGACCGTACGCGGTGTAGGGTTGATCAATCGGATCAAGGCTTTGGCAAGCTCGGTTTCAGAGGCAAACCCGGCGGTCTCTTTGCGATCGCCCATTGTGAGTAGGATCTTCCCATCACCGGTAATGCCAGCCTGCTTTGCAGCAACCGGATCGGTATCAGGGTTCACGAATTTATAATCAAACTTCCCTTTACTATTTGATTTGAAATTATCCAATAGCTTGCTGGCGGTATCACTCGGCAAGGAACTTGAGAAGAAGGCAGTCGCCTCGATCGGTTGAGGCAGGGATTCCAGCGCTTTGATCGTCTCGGGGGCTAGGCTGTTTACCCTGCCTTCGGTCAGGTCCACAGTCAACTTGGGATATTGAGTTGTCAGCGTGCGACCCAGCAGATTGCTGGCAATGAAAACGCCGATGAATGCCAGCGAAATAATAATGGCATTACTGCCATAACGCGCCTGCCGGCCCGTAAATAATCGTCGGATTTTATCGGGCTCCAAAATGGCATACAGGGCGAGTCCGAGAATGAGAACCCCAAGACTGATCAAGATCCCGCGATTAATTGTGTCTGAGGTCGCGCCACTGAACATGCCAATGGACAGCAAGCCTTTGGTAATGAGGAATAGAGCGGTGCTAATAAGCGCCAGCCCGGCAACGATCAAGGCAATGAACGAATAGCCGCGCTGTTTGGATTGATTTTTGTTAGCCATTATTTCCATCTCCGCACTTCAACTGCAACTGTCCCCGTGAATAATCCCAGAGCGATCAGACTGATGAAATAGACTATGTCTGAGAATACGATTTTGCCGATATTCAGCGTATCGTAAAAATGGGTTTTCATATCCAGGTAACGAAAAAATTCAGCGCCGCTGCCTGAGAGCACATTGGCGGGAAATCCCACTAGCCACCACAGAAAAACAAACAAGATCAAAGTCCCAAAGAAAGAGGCGATCTGATTCGTGAACATCGCTGAAATGCCTGTGCCCAAAGCTAGGAAGGTTCCTGCGATCAAAATCACGCCGAGATAGGATGTCAATGTGACACTCATGTCAATGCCGGGTGAAACAAAACCCTGCAACAAGGTGAATGATCCGATCTTGATGCCGTTCAACATGATCGGATAGATCAATGTCACTGCGACCACGGTCAGAATATAAAGCATGCCGCCCAGCCATTTGCCAATAACCAATTCAGAATCTTTGATCGGTGCGGTCAGCAATAACTCCAATGTTCCCATGCGGGCTTCGTCAGAGATCAAGCGCATGGTTAAGGCGGGGGTCGAAAGCACCAGTAGAAAAACAAATACGCCAGTGACCGGGGTAATGTCCGGCACGGCGCCGGGGTTTTGAAAAGCGTTCTGTGAAAAGTAGAAAAAGTTTATGCCAAAGACGACGCCAATTGCCAGTAAGATCGCGAACGCAACTACATAAGCGATCGGGCTGATGAAGTAATGGTCATATTCTCTTTTTGCGATGGTCCAAATATTTCTCATAGGTTCCTCGATTACGATTTCTTGCCAGCCGGGCTGTCTTGAGTAAGTTCAAGGAAGATCTCTTCCAAACTCATACCCACGGGGCGCATCTCGATCAATTCGTAGCCAGCTTGAATGACGGCTTTCGCCACTTGCGGACGGACATCCTGACCGGATGAAAATTCAAACTCGATCGTGTCAGCATCCTTGGTTTCAATGCTGCGCGTACCTTTGACTTTCTTGATCGTGGCGTCCAAGCCATCGGCATCGCCGCGCACGCGCAGGATGACGCGCTGTGACCCTACCAAACGGGACTGCAGATTTTCGGGCGTATCTTCTGCGACGATCTTGCCTTTATTGATAATGAGCACACGGTCGCAAAGGTTTTGGGCTTCCGAAAGAATGTGCGTGGAAAGTAGAACGGTGCGGTCTTTGCCGATCTCTTTGATGACGTTACGCATTTCCACAACCTGGGCTGGGTCAAGACCGATGGTGGGCTCATCTAGGATTAACACCTCGGGGCGATGGATCAACGCCTGTGCCAGCCCAACACGCTGACGCATACCTTTTGAGAAATTACCGATATAACTGTTGGCACGATCCGCGAGGTTGACTCGTTCCAGAGTCTCATAAGCGCGATCTTCTGAATTGGGGATGTGTCTCAAGTCTGCCATGAACTTTAAATATTCAAGCGCGGTCATGTCTGTATAAAGTGGCACGGTTTCCGGCAGATAGCCAACGCGCTTGCGGACCTCGAGCGATTCCTCGACGATGTCATAACCAGCTACAACGGCTGTACCCTCTGTGGGGGGCATGTAGCCGGTGAGAATTCGCATGGTGGTTGTTTTACCGGCGCCATTCGGACCGAGAAACCCGACGATTTCTCCCTGATTTGCGTCGAAGGTGATGTTATGCAGGGCGCGACGCGCGCCGTAATCCTTGACGAGACCATTGACTTGGATCATTGGTGCTCCTTAAATTGGGATGGTGTGGTGACAAACAAAAGGCACGCCTAGCCGGTAGGGCAGTCGTGCCAATGATCTGTGCATAGATTACTATACAGAAATTCAAAATCGAAGTCAAGTGACTTTCGACCTTCTAATCAAACGCTAATTTTTAGCGGAAGTAGAAATACCAGACCCCGGCACCTGCGGCAACCACGCATAAGCCTATAAAAAGAATTCCAGTGAGCGCCAGCATCCAGCCTCCAGATGATTCGGGTTCTATCGATGAAGCAACAGGTACCGGCTGAGAGCGAGGCGGGCTTTGAGTCCCAAAACTGGTTGCGACAGCATTTGTCTGATTTGGTGTACGAAGCATCCCATCCACAAAATCCGGGATTCCATTTTTGTTCGCGTCCATAGTTCCCAGCGCCTGCTCATATTTTGCGCGGATCTCAGGCGGCAGTTGATCGATGCCAGCGTAACTTTGACCGTTGACAATGATCTTGGCGGCGTTGAGCACATTGGTTATTGAGTCTGGTATGGACGCCATGCCTTCAAGCGCATCTGGCATGCCATTTTGGTTTTTATCTAAATTCCGCATGGCGTTTTCGTAATTCCTGCGCACATCTTCGGGCATTTCGTCCACGCTTTTATAGGTCTTGCCGTCAATAACAATAAGCCTCTGATTCATCACAGCCTCCGATAAATATCCGTTTGGTCTATTGGCTGATTTTATCATTTGCTGTACACTATGCCGCATGGAGATCTTATGACAGAACTGCTTTATCACACCGACGCTTATTTGCAGGAATTCGATGCCAGCGTGGTCAATGTGCTTACGGATGAACGCGCAGTCGTTTTTGATCGGACAGCTTTTTACCCGGGCGGGGGCGGACAGCCCTGTGACTTTGGTTCGTTGACCATCAATGGCGTGGTCTATGGCGTGGATAAAGTGAAGAAGCAGGGCGACGATGTTCTGCACTTTCTCAGCGGGACTTCGCCATTGCCATCCGTTGGCTCCGCTGCGCACGGGACTTTGGACTGGGTGCGGCGACATAAGCTGATGCGCACCCATACCGCGTTACATGTGCTATGTGGCACCGTGTTTCGAGATTATGGCGCGCTCGTCACAGGCGGTGACATGGATCCGCTCAAAGGGCGCATGGACTTTGAATTCGAAACCATGCGCGGCGACCTGGTGCGTGAGATCGAACTTGCGGTGAACAAGGAGGTTGCCGAAGCGCGCGATATTCGGGTGAACATTCTCCCGCGCGAAGAGGCGTTTCAAATCCCGGACTTGATTCGTACCAAGATCAATCTACTCCCCGTAGGCATCCCGCATGTGCGCACGATCGAGATCGTGGGACTCGACCTGCAAGCTGATGGCGGGACGCATGTCCGCAACACCAATGAAGTAGGTAAGATCCGCGTGGTTGATTACAAAAGCAAAGGTGCGATCAACAAACGGATTTATATCGAGATCGAATAATCAAACCAAAGGAGAATGTAATAATGAAGAAGAACAAGTTCGTAATTTTGTTAGCGGTTGTTGCGTTGGTGCTCGCGTCGCTGGCGTGCAATGCAGTTTCCGGTGGGGGTGGGGACAATACCAATAGTGGTGCGGACAACACCAATAGTGGCGGGAATGGAATCTCGGTTACGACCGCGAACATCACAAATGCCCACTTGTCCACAGATAAAGATGATACTGCCCAGACCACTGGTTATACTCCCACTGACGCCGGTTTCTATTGCTACTTTGACTTGAACAACGCTCCCGATAGCACCGTCGTCAAAGGTACATGGACGCTGGTTTCCGCAGAAGGCTACGATTCAAACTCTGAGATCGATTCGGCTGAGATCACAGGCGGCGATAATACTTATTATTTCAGCCTCGATCGTGGTGCAGACAATTGGCCCGTCGGTAAGTATAAGATCGATCTCTACATCGATGGAAAAATGGTGCAAACGATTGACTTTGAAGTAAAATAATTTTTTTGTAACAATAAACCTGCCCCGAAGATCGTTCTTCGAGGCAGGTTTATTTAGGAGAGGAAATGAACGAAAATGATTTAAGCAAAATCATTGTAGATTCTGCGATTGAAGTTCATCGAACTTTTGGCGGTCCTGGCTTGTTGGAAAATGTTTATCGGGATGGCATGATCATCGAAATCCGTAGGCGCGGAATATTGGTGGAAAAGGAACAGCTGGTCCCTATTGTTTACAAAGGCGAAACAATCAGTACTCCATTAAAACTTGATTTGCTGGTGGGTAATTTGGTAATTGTCGAGTGTAAAGCAGTCAGCACGCCACACCCCATATTTGAAGCCCAACTTCTCACTTATCTGCGTCTTACGAAATTAAAACTCGGGTTGCTTATTAATTTTGGACAACGTTACGTCAAGAATGGCATCGTCCGCGTTGTGAATGGATTGGAAGAAGACGGCTTTAAGACATACAAAAAGCAGTAATCCGTTTCTCGTAGATTTTCTAACGCCAAGACGCGAAGGCGCAAAGATTTAAAAAACTTAGCGTCCTTGCGCCTTTGCGTTAAATTGTTTTGCATATCTTTCGTCTTGCGAATGGACAAATAGCATGTCTTAACGCAAAAGCGCAAAGATTTAAAAACTTAGCGTCTTTGCGCCTTCGCGTTAAATTGTTTTGTTTATAACTCGCTCTACGATAACAACACCTGACCGCAGTATTCGCATTTATCCATGCCGAGTTCAAGCGTGCCGCCGCAGTTCGGGCATTGGATCGTTTCCACTTTGACCGGGAAACCCGCGGTCTTGAACGCGGCTTCGTTCTCCGCCAGATCCCCGCGTAGACGTTTGAGTCGCGCGAGATACGCATCGCCGGTCACTTCGCCAGATTTGCGCAGACGTTCCACATCCGCAATGGATTCTTTCAACATGCGCCTCTCGGCATTTAATGATTCCATGCTTTTATCCTGGAACGAGACTTTTAGTTCCGGTCGCTTGGGGATGGACGCCAGGATTGCGGCGATGATCAAGATCACGGCTGAAACGATCAGACCCACGATTAGCGGCGTATATTGAAAACCGGGGATTGAACTAAAGTTAAGTTTGTCCACATCCACCTTGGAGCCGTCTGCAATTACCACAGAACGTTCGCCGTTCAGCTTGCCAACATCAATGCGCGTGATGCCGGAAGAATGTGAATCCAAATTGTTGCGCGAGCCGGTGCCGGTAAATACCGCTACATTCCCGCTGTCATCGCCAATGACAGCTTCTTCAGTGCCATCGCCGTTGACATCAATGCCTGAAATTTCTGTTACCTTGTCAGAGAGCGAGCCAGTCCACATTTGTTTGGCGGTCCCGCCATCGAAAGAAAACGCCCAAACGCCGCCGTCCTTGCCGCCGACCACAAACTCACGTGATGATGGCTCGCCGTTTAACTCGACCACGCGGACTTCAGAGACTGCCTGTCCCATGCCCTGTGTATACGTTTGACTCCCATCCACGGCGTTGTAGACGAATAACGCGCCGTACTCACCGCCGGTGATGATCTCGCTATTGCCATCGGAATTGAGATCGAACGCCCGCATCCTTCGCAGGGACTCCTGATTCTTGCTCCAAACAGCTTTACCCTGGCTATCAAGCACCGTCACCCAGCCATCATGCGATGCTACCGCGAGATTCGTCTTCCCGCCGATGAGCGCATCATCCATGCCGCGGATTTCTTCGCTGCCGACCGAGAAAGCCCACACGGGTTGCCCGCTCAGATTCAAAGCCAAGAGTCCACCGCTAGAATCGCCCAGCACAATTTGAGGTCCCGAAGCGAAGCGGACAACGATCACGCGGGCGGGGAGTCCGATATCGAGTCCCTGTGCGAGAGTTGTGACTTTCCCGTTGGAGATCACGTCCACAGCATAACCGGCGTTGCCGAGATAATAGACAACAATATCCTCCTTGTTGTCACCGGTCACATCACCGAGCGTGGTTTTTGGGTTTTGATAATTCTGACTGAGGAGAGTGTTACCAGCGCCATCGAACAGTGTGACATTGCTGGTGTTTTGAATGAAGAGCTCATCCTGATCATCGCCCATCAAGTTGATGACTTTCATGCTTTCAGCGGTGGCATAAGGTTGTGACCATGTCACCGTGCCGCCGAATTTATTAGCGGTCACTGCACCGCTGAACGCGAAGATACCCGCCACCACCATGACCAAACATATCAAGACAAATGCAACCACGAACGGAATAATTTTACGACTCATTTAAACAGCCTTTCTTTGCAGGAGGGAATACGCGGAGCGGATAATTTGTAAAATGTTCTCGTGCTCTACATCATCGAACGGCGAACTGGCGACAAACGAGATCATGCCGTCTTCGGTGCTAAGTTGACTGATGGTGAATTTGCCGATGTTCAGCCCATGCTTGAAATCAGGGCTGGTGCGGGCAATGGTGTACACCTCAGGGTTGGGAACAATGCGGACTTTCAGATCGTGTTCACTGCCCTTGAATTTTTCAGGCTTGGTCTTGTATTTGCCGCTGATGCGACTGCGCTTGGTGTAGGATTTGCGCTTCTTCGATTTTTGAATCGCAGAGATGCGTAGGAGATTGCCGTCGTAAAGTTTGAGCTTCAGGGCGAGCCATTCATCGCGGAAATATTCAGTGGTGCGGTTCTGTGTGTCATTGCTGGTTCGCGCCACCTTGGTGGGGAGCAGGGCTCCAGTGAGATCAAGGTGACCGAGAAAAGGAGAGCCCGGCTTGAGATCATCACGCAGCGTGTGGATGATTTGTTTGGTGCCGTTGTAGCGCGGGGAGAAATCGGCTGAGTCGCTTTTGCGCAGACTGCGTGCCATTACAATGGCGGCGATCCACAGCGCGATGCCGCCGCCGGTGAAGACGAGTGAAAAATATCCAAGCAAATCAATGAACAGGTCAATGACGATCAAGCCCACGCCAGCAAAGAAAATGATCAGCGGGATCCAGCGCCATTTGTCCCCGGCAGTCTCGGTCTTGCGCACATCCGCTTTGAGCCTGTCCATACCCTGCATGATGGATTGCGGCTTGTCTGCCAGCGAAATGTAGACGGGTAGAAAATCCTTTTTACCGGCGACGTTGGTGGTGGGCGCGTTGCGTTTGCGAGCAGTGTTGAGCAAATAGAAGAAAATGATCAGTACAAAAACAAAAAGTATTCCGCCTACACATAAGACTGTATCCATTGATACTCCTTGTTGTTCATCGTGTTCATACCCTTTATAATCACATCATGCCTCGCGTTCTCTACACAGCTTTTGATATTGTACCAAGCCCGAAGGGTGCTTCCACACATATTTTGCATAACATTCGCGGGCTCGTCAATAGCCAGTTGGATGTGCATCTCATCACGCCGAACGATGGCTTGCTGCCCACGGAAGATGAGATCGAAGGCGCGCGGGTCACACGCATCTCGCAAGACCTCACACAAAACTTTTTGGCGCGCGCTGTCCACTTTGGGAAGATGGTGCATGCCCACCTCGCAACGGCGCAGTATGATGTTGTGCATTATCGCAATGTTTGGGATGGTATCCACATCGCGCAAAATAAAAAGCGCTTTGGTTATAAGACCTTGTTTGAAGTCAACGGGCTTCCTTCCATCGAACTCAAATATCATTACCCCGGGCTTGATCCAGATTTGCTCGCCAAGATCAAAGAACAGGAAATCGCGACTCTGCACTTAAGCGACGCGATCATCTGCCCTTCGAATGTGACTCGCGACTACATCGCCTCGCTCGGACTCGGCCGGAGCCTGGTCACCGTCATCCCGAACGGGGTCAACCCTTCAGACTTTTCCGCTTCGCCACTGCCGAGCCGCGCGGGACGCATTCCGACTCTGCTCTATATCGGTACCCTCGCCGATTGGCAGGGACTGGAAGTGGTCATCAAAGCGTTGCCGAAGATTTTGGAACAACAAGCGGTTCGTCTCCAGATTGTTGGGCGTGGAAGGTCAAGGCAAAGAAAAGTTTTATCGAAACACATCCGCAAGCTGGGGGTGGAAGGAAGCGTCCTTGTCCAGTCTGCGGTGCCTCATCACGAAGTCCCGGCGTTGATCGCAGAGTCCGATATTTGTGTCGCGCCGTTGGGCTTGAATGACCGCAATGTGACGCAGGGCGCGTGCCCGATCAAGGTGCTGGAGTATATGGCATCGTCGCGACCATTGATCGCATCGAACATGCCGATCGTGCGTGAGCTTGTCCGCGAAGATGTAGATGGGTTATTGTTCTCGCCCAATGACTCCGATGATCTGGCGCGTAAGGTGTTGATGTTATTGAAAGATGTGGAGTTATCGAAGCGCCTGGCTGAATCTGCCACTGAACGCGCGTTGACGAAATTCACCTGGCACGAGTCGCAGAAAAAGTTGGTGAAGGTGTATGAGAAGCTCTTGAAATAGATTTGAAAAAGCCGCAGAGATTTTTCTCTGCGGCTTTTTTTAGCATTGTTTCTTCAGCCAGGCTTGCCATTTGTTGTTGTATTCTTCGTAGGTTATCCCGAATGCTTTTTGGACTGCTTTTTTGAAATCACTGGTTTCATCGAGGGCGGTTGCCAGCTTCCAAAACCCATCCAGCCCACCGTAATTTTCAACGGTGAAATAAACCAACGAAGTGGCGAAGCCGTAACTCAAGCTAAAATCCTTTTCAAGCGTGTACATATGCATCAAGTCTTGTTTAGAGACCGCGCCGCTTTCATCCAGGATGGGGATGAAGGTGCCGGATTGAAACGCCTGACAGGCTTGACGTACTTCTCCATCTGCATTGGCGACATATTCTGCAAGACCCTCAGACATCCAATCTGATAACCGGCCTGCCTGACCGAACGAACGGGCATGTGCCATATGGGTGTATTCGTGGGTAAGCGTGGTTTGTAGTTCACCATCCCAGCCCAGGTTGACGGCGTAAAAGGAATAGGCGTACGATTCAGGTGTGTAGACCTCGATAATATTTTTGATCGGTCCTTTTTCTTTGTTATATAAGGCGATGGCACCCATCGGGTTGAAGGGACTCAATCCATAGATCGGCATGATCTTTACATTGGCTTTTTCGTCAGGCACTTTGCCAAGCACCTTTTCCACGTTGGCGCGGGCAGTTTCCATCAAATCCATGATCTTCTGGTTGACATCGTCAGCCCAGGGGTAGGTGGTGAAAATGAAATGGTCAGTTTCCGTGATGACGGGTTCACCGACCTGCTCAACAGTCGGCTCGGTGAGTACCCAGCGTCCATCCACGAGTCGGAAGGGCCAGTCGGCATTATAGTTATTCCATAATTGGAAGTGAGCGACCACGTAGCCGAAATCACGTCTTGTGATACCTAGTAAAGTGAATTGATAGTCGAAGCTGCCTCCATATGAAGATTTTTGAGCCTCATCAAAACGACTGCGGACAATGCGATGGAAGGGTTTGTTTTCCTGATCCAGTACTTGTTCAAGCGCGTCTGGTTTATTTTCGTTATACGCCTGGGCATACAAATCGAGTGACTCTTGAATACCCGCTTTGATCTCATTGTCGCTGAGTTGAGTTGGGTCTGTGGAGTTTTGTGTCACAACGGGTGCGTTGGTTGGGACTGGAGCCGATGTGCTTGCTGGAGGTGGCGTGGCTTGTGGTTTGGGGGTGAGAGCCTGGCAGGCAAGTTGTGAAATGAGAAGAACTAAAATTGTTAAAGACAAAGTTGAGCTGTGCTTGGTTTTCATTCTGCGTCCTTTCGCTCAGTGAAGACATCCATCACTGCCTGTGGTACCGCCCGTGGACTGCCGGTCTTCACATCCATAAACACCCAATCTGTTTCGCCTCTGACTAGAGTTTTTCCATCGGCTTTGCGCACAAATTCATATTTTCGCAATGAGCGCACCCGGCGGATATTTTCCACCCACGTTTTAATCTCAAGCTCTTCACCTTCAAAAGCAGGGAGCAAGTATTCGATCTTGTGTTCACGTACCACCCAGGTCGCATCGGGTCCCTGAGTTTCGATACCCCCAATGGATGAGTAATGTTCAACAGCAATATCCTGCATCCATTGCACATAGGTCACGTTGTTGACGTGACCGTTTTCATCGATTGCAGTATGGGGAATGATGATGGTTTTGGAGTAGGTTGTGGAAATGGGCATGTTGCGCAGGTTTCTGGCGTTGTATTGCCCTTGTTTGCTGATCAGCGAGATGTCCCGCCTGATATGCGTATCATTTACTGATAAAGTCCCGAACTTTTTCGGTCAGATCGCTGACGTGGAACGGTTTTCTCAGAAAGCCGTTTGCCCCGGCGCCAATGGCGACCACGCGGCTATCAGTATTGTCCAAGGCGGTGATGATCACAATGGGTGTGGTTCTGAAGCTTGGGTTGGCACGCAGCATACGGCAGAGTTGAAATCCCGTGGGCTCCGGCATCATCAGATCGAGCAGGATCATATCCGGTTTGATCTGATCTGCCACATCCATGGCTTTGGAGCTATCGTTGACGGTGATGGGTTCAAAGCCCGCAGACATTAATATCACCTCAATCAGATCTGTGGCGCCTTTGTCATCGTCTACGATCAGAATCTTTGCCATATGGATTTTCTCTTTGCCTGTGCTTTCCTGATGTAATACGCGCAATGATACGCTGAAAGATTGTAATCGACAAGAAAAACGAACCACCCTTTTCAGGATTGTTCGTTGGCGTTTATGCGTATATTAAACGCGAACCTGGGGAAATGCTACGCAGTCAATCTTTCGATCATCTTGAGGAAATGATCGATGTCGAATGGTTTGGTCATGTATTCCGTGGCGCCCATGGTTAGCGCCTTGTCCCGGCTTTGGGTATCTTCCTTGGCGCTGATGATCACGATCGGGGTGTTGTCAAATTGCGGGTCGCCACGCAGGAGCGCACAAACCTCATAACCCGATAGATGCGGCATCATCAGATCAAGTGTGATTAGCTTTGGACGCACGGATATTGCGGTCTCCAGCGCTTCAATACTATTGTTCACAATGATGGCTTCATGTCCGCTCATGGCGACCAGCGTCTCCATCAAACCCGTTATAAGAATGTCATCATCTACGATCAGGACTTTTGCCATATGCGGTTTCCAAATACCATTCTGCCCAAATAATTTCAAGTAGCCAGCATTGTACCCTTATTGACGAGCGCGTAAGTCGTTTTGTTTCACATTTAATATGCAGGTTTACCGACGATCGCCGCACTGATTTGCCTGCGCCGACCTTACCGCTTTGTTCCAGAATGGGGTTTGGTATACCTGTTTGCGACAGGCACTAACCGCCAGCCCCGCCGCTGATGATGGTGTTGATGTTTGTCATTTGTTTTGGTTCCCTGGGCACGTCATTCAAGCCTGGTGAAGATTTAAAACACGGGCTTGCGTTTTTCAACGAAGGCTTGAATGCCTTCCTGACCATTCGGATGATTGGCACAGTCGCTGATGCCCTGGCGTTCCAATTCGAGTTGCGTTTCCAGTGTGTTCGTAAACGATTCGATGAACAGACGCTTTGACCATGCAAACGAATGTAACGCGGATTTTGCCAAACCTTCCAACATGCCAAGCGCTTCTTTCTGGACCTCGGAATCTGGTGCCACCTTCGTGACCAATCCCCACTCCAAGGCTTTGGTTGCTGAAATCGATTGATCGAATGCGGCGATCTCAAGCGAGCGTGCCAACCCAACGAGACGCGGCAGAGCGAATGTACCTCCGCCATCAATGCTTAATCCGTTTGAGGTGTAGCCTTGTCTCAGGATTGTTGACTCTGCCATCACGCGGAAGTCGCATGCCAGTGCGAGCGAAAAGCCTCCGCCTGCCGCAATGCCATTGATCGCAGCCACAACGGGTTTGCCCATGCGGCGAATCTCGGTGATCGCGATGTGGAATTGGGGTGCAAGTCTGTGGAGTGTGGAGCCTGCATCGGCAGCTTGTTGACTGATCCATTTCAAGTCGCCGCCTGAGCAGAAGGCTTTGCCGTTGCCGGTGAGCATAACGCCCTTGATGCCCTCATCTGTGGCAGCGGATGCGAGGGCGTCACTTAGCATTACCATCAGATCGAGATTTAATGCGTTGTACGCCTCTGGACGGTTGAGCGTAATTTCAAGGATTTCTCCGTATTGTTGGGTGAGAACGGGGTTGGTCATGGTGCTTTCCTTTTAGGAGGTGGTGAGTTTATTCATTGATACACAAGTAAGTTTACTATAACGAGCCCTCCCAAATCCATGTGAATTTGGGAGGGCTCGTTGATCGGTGATGATTCTGTCTATTTATTTTTTCACGAACGGGTTGATCTTATTGAGAAACTCATCAAGACCGAAAGGCTTTGTCAAATAATCCGTGGCGCCGGCCTGCATGGCTTGCTCTTTGCTTTCGGGATCATCCTTGGCGCTGACGATCACGATCGGCGTGTTCGTAAACTTCGGATCATCGTGCAGAAGCTTGCAGAGTTCGAAGCCTGTCAGCCCGGGCATCATCAAGTCGAGCGTGATCAGATCGGGTTGTACGGAATTTGCGATCTCCATCGCTTGAAGGCTGTCATTGACCGTGGTGGGCTCGTGTCCCTCCATTTTGACAAGCGCTTTCATTAGCTCAGTGATGGTGATGTCGTCATCGACGATAAGAATTTTTGGCATCATTAATTCCTTGTTCTGAAGAATGAGTTCATCTTACAAGGAATATATAGATGTGACAAGTGAAAAATAGAGGGCGTAACCTTACAGATTCTTATGGGGAGACCGGATCTTTAGTCACAGAATTGTCTTTGTTTTTAATCCCCCACTGTTCAATAAGGTCAGTAGCTTTGCGGCTCCGAGGGAGTTATCTATATCTTCCAATCAAGGCATCGATCCGCGACTTCAGTTCGTCGATATGGAATGGTTTGGTAAGGTAGTCATTGGCGCCCGCGCCGAGTGCAACTACTTTGCTGTCTTCATCATTCAGCGCTGTGACAATGATGATGGGTGTGCGCACAAAATTGAAGTTGGTACGCAGCATCCGGCACAACTTGAAACCATCCGGCTCGGGCATCATCAAGTCTAGAATGAAAAGATCAGGCATGGTGGCATTTGCCAACTCCACTGCCTTAGAACTTTGATTTTCCACAATTGTTTCAAACCCCACCATTCTCAAATACTCCCTATATAAGGTGGTGAATTCTCTGTCGTCGTCTACGACCATGATTTTCGGCATATGATTTCCCAAAGATGTTCTTTCACAGACTGTGTGTTTTTATTCCTACTATTATATTTCAGAAATCCCCGCAGAAAATTATCAAAAGATGACAGTTGTGGATGGGAAACTGCTGCCTATGCTGTTGCATACTCATGCAAAGTATACAGGTGCCGATGGCTAAACTCATTACCCTGTCATCAGATCATCCACCGCATCAGCCAGTTCCCTCAAATTACTCACCTTCAACACATTGCTGCATAGCGGCGCGTACTTGGGCATGTCGCTGTCGCCGTGCCACATGGCTGGGGGTTCAGGATTCAGCCAGATGGTCCGTGTGGCGCGGCGGGACATGGTGGAGAAAATGTCCAGGCGTGGATCATAATAATTATTGCGTCCATCGCCGACGACAATGAGTGTTGTCCCGCTGTTGAGCGTGTCCATATATTCGTTTTGAAAATCATTCAGCGAATAACCGAGGTCGGTGTTGTAGTGTCCGCTGGGCATACGCCACAAAACAGACTGGATCGCTTCGTCGGCATTCGAGCCGCTGAAATCCTCTGAGATCGATTCGAGATGATCGATGAACGCGAAGGCGTGTGTTTTGCGCACCTGCCCTTGCAGCGCGAAAAGAAAACTCAGCATCAACTCCGAACAAAAACGCATCGACGTGCTGACATCACAGATCACCACGATCTTCGGTTTGCGCACGCGGTCTTTATGTTTGATCTCCATCGGCACGCCGTGATATTTCAAACTTGCGCGGATCGTTGCCTTCGGATCCATCTGTCCATTCTTGGCGCGCTTCTGCCGCAGTGCAATCCGTGTGCGTAACGCCGCGGCAAGCTTCTTTACTTCACGCTGCAGAAGCTGCTTATCAGAATCAGACAACGCCTGAAACGGACGGTTCATCAAGCTGTCGATATTTTCCGAACGCGGGCGCTCACTCAGATTTTCGGCAATGCGTTCGCCTGCGAATTGCTCCATCTGTTCGCGCATGCCCTGCATATTCTGCTGGATCATGTTGCGGATCTGCTCAACGCGCTCGCGGTTCATGCCCATCTGCGCGAGCTGTTCCATTAACTGCTTCAGCGCCTTCTGGACTTCGGGCAACGCCAGCGCGCGCTGCATGCGTTGCGTCATCCAATTTTGATAATTGAGATCTTCCGCCTGATTCAATCCGACGAGCTGACCCAACGCCTCCAACTCCGACCGAGATAACTGTTCGCCATTCATCAGCCTTTCCATCCGCTGACGGAGTTGCTCCGAGAATTGCTTCATCGCCTCGACCAGCATTTGGATCTCTTCCGGCGTCAGATCGTCAGACGGATTCCCGCCCATCAGCGGCGGTTGACCCGACCCGAAGAACAGCGGAAATAGTTTCTCGAACGTGGGCAGGTCTTTCACATCTTTGATGAGCGTGGCGCGTAACGATAAGCGGAATTCTTCACGGTTTTGGATCCCCATCAGATCCACCGCGGAGAATGCCTCGGCAGATTCCGCCAAAGAGACGCGCACTCCGCTGGCGCGTAAGGCTGCAATTAATTGTAAGATACGGGATTCCATATTTCATATCTCCGTAGGGGCGAGGCTTGTCCCCGCCCATTGCTTGCATCCAAGGGCGACCACAAGGGTCGCCCCTACGTATAATTTAATTCACCAACTCATTCCTCAAATCATCATACGATTTCAAGCCGATCTTTGGCGTGAGTTCGTTCCTCCAGATGTCATCCAATTCATTTTTGATTTGTTCGGGTAATGATAATTTCCCGTTGCCGATCTGTCCATCGCGGACCTTGGATAATTGCCCATCGATGGGCAATCGCATGGCGGGACCCCGCATCCTGCGAATGATATGATCCTCGAATTGTTCTTCGTGCGCCTGCATGAATTTGATATCCGATTGCTGAATGGCAATCTCTCGCAGTTCATTGTCGAGAGGCACGCCGATAAATTTAGCCACAAGTTCCACCGTGCGCGGCAGATCTAGTTTCATGTTTTCATAACACAGTGGCAGAACGTCTTTATCCTTGCGTCTGTCCCACAGCGCCTGAATGTGATTGAAAACCGTCCGTCTCGGAATGTAGTATTCCCGCGCGAATGTTTCTAAATCAATGGAGCCTTTCTCGAAGAAAAACCCCTCGAAAAAATAATAATGTGAGATCAAGGCATCATGGGGATTGCGAAGAACGATGATATATTTGCCGCCCTTTGGTGTTTCATCCAATGTGGCATGTGTTTTGAAAGCCCTGGGATGGGCGACCTGCGGAGCATAAATATCCATACCGCAATCGTATGCCATATTGAGCCACGGAATGACGCGGCAGATCTCGTCAAAATCCATTGAGCCGCGAGTACGTAAGCCATGCACGATCTGTTGCATCCAGGTGGTGCCGCACTTGGGCGGTGTGACGATGAACACATCGGTGGGGTCGGGCTTGTAGTTTAGTCCGTGTTGCCAGCCTTCGTCGGTAGCAAAATTTTCCATCCGTTCCAACATGTCTTTGATGGTGGTTGGACGCGTGGGTTCTGTCATAGCTGTTACCTCTAAAATAATATTCATGTCATTGTGAGACGGGTGCTTTTTCCGAGAGACAATCTCCCGCCCGTGTTGGGGATTGCTTCGGGCTAACGCCCTCGCAATGACATACAACTAATTTCCAGAAAATCTTCCGAACTCATCGGGCTTCTGTCTTTGTTGCGGAGGCGGGGGATTGATGTATTGCCGCTTCGCCTTTTGCAAATCGGCTTCATGTTTCAGCAATACCGATAATGTATCTTCCAAGGTGTCCTTATCCAAATTGGAGGCGTTCAATGCCACGAGCGCATTCGCCCAATCCAGGGTCTCGCTGATCGACGGAGACTTGCGCATATCGGCTTTGCGGAGTTTCTGCACGAACTCCACGGCTTGCTGCGCCAGCTTGGGGTTTAGGTCAGGCACTTTCAAGCGCACTACGGCGAGTTCTTCTTGCAAATTCGGATAATCAATAAACAAATATAAGCAACGGCGCTTCAAAGCTTCAGATAACTCGCGCGTGTTGTTCGATGTGAGGATCACAAAGGGTTTATGCTTGGCAGAGAGTGTTCCCAACTCAGGCACAGACACTTGAAAGTCGCTCAAGATTTCCAAGAGGAAGGCTTCGAACTCTGCATCCGCGCGGTCGATTTCATCGATCAACAACACGGTCGGTTGTTCGCTCAAGATGGCTTTCAGCAAGGGACGTTGAAGCAGGAACCGGCTGGAGAAGAACACGTCCTCTTCCTTTGCCAATTTATCCGCCGCCTCTGCCAACGTCGCCGCTTTTCCGAGCGTGTCATTCAACTTGTCGCGTAACAATTGCGTGTACAGCAACTGCTTCGAATATTCCCACTCATATAACGCCTTCGACTCATCCAGCCCCTCATAGCATTGCAAGCGGATCAACTCACGCCCAGTCGCTCCGGCTATCGCTTTGGCGAGTTCTGTCTTGCCCACTCCAGCCGGGCCTTCAGCGAGCAGCGGCTTGCCCAATTTCTGCGCGAGATACACGATGGTCGCGATCTCGTCCGAGGCGATATATTTCTGCTTGTTGAGTTCGGTCTTTACCGTTTTCGTTGTGTCAAAAAGAGTTGTCATGTTTTCACCTGTAATGAAGAAGTATACCCTCTAGATGTCGACTGAAATCATTCTCTTTCCTAGCTTTAAGGGGAGGTGGGTAGATGGCATGTTTACTCAGTAACAATTACTTTACGATTCATTTCTTTCATCGCCGGGATAAATGCCATGCTCAAAGTTGTGATCAAATAAATAACTCCCAACCCAAGCAGCATGGGACGCACCCCAAGTTGCTCTGTGAGCACACCGCCGATTAACATACCGAGCGGCATCGCGGACCACGCGCCTGCACCGATCGCGCCGCCGACTCGTCCGCGCATGTTCTTGGGGACACGTTCATATTCCACGGCGCCGATGATCGGATTAAGCGGACCCGCTCCCAGGCTGGAAAAAATGACGAAAGGAATCGCAATCCAAATTGTTGGATAAGCAGCAAAGAGAAAGAATCTCAGGCTGGTGAGAACAAAGCCAAAGACGAACACAGCATGACGCGGCAGACGCGGACCGATCGCGCTAAAGATCAAGGCACCGATGACTGCGCCCGCGCCGTTCGCCGCAATGAGCAAGCCCAAGTCCAATGCCTGACCGTAGACTTGTTTCACAAATACCGGCTGTACAACGCCGCCATAGATCGCATCCAGAAAATTGGTGAGCATGATCATCACAACAATTGCCAGCATCAGTTTGTCGTCGTAGATAAACCGCAAGCCCTCGCGTAATTCTGCAAAGTAGCCGCCGCTTGGTTCTTTCGCTTCGTGCTCCACTGGCTTATAGACTTTGATCATTATGGCGATGATCCCGGCTGAGATGAAAAACGAAATGGCATCCAGCCACAATACATTTTCCGTCCCCATGAAGGCGATCAGCAAACCAGCCAATGGCGCGCCGACGAGTCGCGCACCACGTTCAATAATATGAATCAATGAGGTTGCCCGTTCGATGGGCATCTGCGCCAACTCAGCGAGTTCAGGCACCAGGGCACTGCGCGCGGTGCTGCCGGGTGTATCAAGAAATGCGCCCAAAAATACCAGCACCATCAATTGCCAAAATTCAAGTCCAACAGTGAAATACAACAACGGGATCAACGCAGTCGTTACACCGCTGGCAATATCGGCAATAATGCTCGTGCGCTTGTAGCCTAAACGGTCAACCAAAGTTCCGGCAAAGAGCCCCGCCAGCACAACCGGCAACACATTGAAGAAGCCAGTGATACCGGTCCGCGTGGCGCTGCCGGTGGTTTGCAACACGAACCACGGAATCGCGATCGCCGATAATACATTGCCAACCAGCGAGATGGCATTTGCCGTAAACAATGCATAGATCGGCACGCTGTTCTTTTGAGCCTTCATATATATATTCCTAAAGTTTTATACACATTCAAATTCACATCTAATTCTTTTTGCAGCGTGAATTCTTTTTGGATGATCTCTCTCGCGGATTTGCCCAGTCTGCTTCTTAGGGACTCATCTTCCAATAATTCAAGGATCGCTTTGGATAAAGACTCCGCGTCATTCACAGGGACGGTTGATCCGTTGACCCGATCCTTGATCACATCTGAAACCCCTCCAACTGACGTCGCAATGACAGCCTTCTCGCACGCCATGGCTTCGAGTATCGCATTCGGCATCCCATCGCGTAATGAGGGATGGACGAAGACATCGATCAATGAATAATACGCGGGCAAGTCTTTGGGCGAGATATAGCCGGTGACGACAATTGGTAAATGGGGATTGGTGCTTTTGAATTCGTCGAAGAGTTGTTTATCTTCCCCCTGCCGCACTTCGCCGACGATCAGTAATGCAACCGGTCGTTTTTTATTGACCATCGCGTGGGCATTGATGAGAGTCTTGAGACCCTTTTTTTCGCGGAGTTCACCGACGAAGCCGATGACCGACCTCTGGAGTCCGACAGCTTGCTGTCGAACATCGGGGAGCAAGCTCCCCGACTCCAGAGTTTTTAATCCCAATGTCTCCGCTAACATTTCATTTCTTTCCAACGGCTTGAAGTGCTCGGCATCCACCCCGTTCGGGATCAAAATAATTTCGCGATCAATGAACGCCTTTGCCTTTTTCACCAACTCGCTGGCGTTCGTAGTGACTGCGCTCGCGTTCTGCAATGCATACATCGTATGTGAGAATCTAGATGGGTCGAACGCGGCTCGTTCGATGTCATTGCCACGGATGGATACAACGCTGGGTATGTTTAAATATTTTCCGGCGTAGGTTGCGACGAATCCAGCTTGGGTGAGGAAGTAGGCATGGAGCACGTCGAATGGTTCGCGCTTGTGTTCTGCAGCGATGAGTTCGAACCAATCGACCAACGTATCGTCTGTGCGTTTGTGTGCGCCGAAGCGGGTGACGCTGACTCCGTTGTGGGTGAGAGTCCGCTGTTCGGAGGGGAGCAGGTTTGAGCTTGGACAGAAAACGCGGACACCGTGTCCAGCCGAAGTCAACAGGCGCGCGAGTCGTTCCGTCGAGATTGCCAATCCGCCGATGTCCGGTGTATACTTTTCAGAGAGGAGAGCAATATTCATGGCAAATAAATCCGCTTCCGTTCCCGTTGGGCAGTGTGAGATGATTATTGGTTATCTGGTGCCGCATCGCTGTGACAATCCGTCGCTGGGGACTTGTACGAAATGCGGACGCGGCTTTTGCGATGAGCATACGAATCAGACGCGCGAGGGGCGCGTATGCCTGGCTTGCCAGCAGGGCTTGGATATGCCAATCGCTTTGCCGATCGCCGCGGCGGGGTTCACTGCATCTGACCTTGATACTTTCAATCGCGCGAGCACGTGGGATGATGACGACCGCGCGGATATGTTTTCAGATTTGAGTTAATTCTTTTTTTACCACGAAGGACACGAAGCGCACAAAGGGTTAAGACCTCAAGGTTTTCCTTAGTGACCTTCGTGTCCTTTGTGTTTAATAGGGCTTCAAAATTTCCCAAATCTTTTTATTCTCTACAATAAAATCATCGCAGCGCTGACAGGGCTTGAGCGCGGGCGGATGCATGTTCAAGCGGATCTGACGATATGCCGCGCCTTCCCAGATTTCCTTGAAGGATTGTTTGCGGACATCGCCGAGCGGCTGGATCTGTTCGCGCGTCATGCAACAGACATAGACCAAGCCATTGAAATCAATGAGACTATGTGTCCACGGCGCGTAGCAGGGACGGGTATTGTAATAGCCGAGCGCGTAGCGACCGGCGCGTCCCAACTTGACTTCGTCTTCATCTTTGCCAAAGGGGAAGGCGTCATCATCGGCGAGCGATATGCCCAGCTCATTGGCGCGTCCTTCAATGATCGGCGCGATCTCGGAGTTGAATATCGCAATATCTTTTTTGCGCATGGACAAATGCTCGCCGCAGTGATCGTCAACCGGGATTAAGTTGATACCATCCGCGCCGAGTTCGTGAGCGACATCAGGCAGGGTGGCAAGCGTTTCGTAATTGGAACGTCCAACCACGGTGTTGATGCGGACAGTCAGTTTGCCTTTGTGAGCGTACTTACGAAATAGAGAAACCGCCCGCGTGGTTAATTTATAAGAACCTTCCACGCCGCGGATTTTCTCGTGCATCTTGCGGATGGGCGAATCAATCGAAATATTCACGCCGCGCAGACCCGCTTCGATCAGCCGCTTGGCTTTGACCTTGTCGATCAGCGTGCCGTTGGTGGTCATCGTCACACGGATGCCGAGCGCGGTAGCGTGTTCCACCAGGTCAGGGAGTTGCGGTCTGAGCATCGGTTCGCCGCCCGAGAAATGGATCTTCTGACAGCCGAGTTCGCTCAACTCGGTGATGATCTCTTTGAAGCGATCCATCGAAATGGGCGGCTCACGCGTCTCGCGCCAGTGTTTGCACATCTCGCATTTGAGATTGCAGCCGTAATTCACTTTTATTTTGACGTATATGGGTTTGTAAGCGCGGGCGTTCAATACAGCGGCGCGCAGCTCATCTTTTTCTTCGGCGATTTGGGGGAGGTTATACATGGATAATTCTAAAGGAGACTGATAAGGTATTCCAATTGTAACATTTGCAAATGGGCTTAACGGCTGGCGTTACCTACAGGTGGGCGGAGCGTGGACTCTGCCTGGGAGCAGAGAAAACTCAAAGCGAGAAAATGCCTATAAAACTCGCAGACCTTCAAGACAGTTGCTGCACGCTGTGTTGGGCGACAGTATCAGGCTGGTACAGCCTCAACGACTGAGAAGACTCCGGCGCTAACCAGACGGGCTAATCGGTATCCTGATGTATCGAGAAGAGCCGCGAATTCCT
>JBDTWO010000013.1:0-48470 GCA_040006635.1 Chloroflexota bacterium | reverse complement strand
CTAGGCTTTTTATCATCCGCTACAACTTATCACTTGTTACTTAACCACTACCAATAATGGGACTTCCTCTCGAGAGGAAGTCCCATTATTCTCTTGTCGGGGCGAGAGGATTTGAACCTCCGACCTCACGGACCCGAACCGTGCGCGCTACCGGTCTGCGCTACGCCCCGATTTGTTCATTGCTCCCTTTAGGGGAAGCGTGCGAATTATACCATTGCAATTTGTTTTGGCAAGTTATGGGTTTAGCAGGACAACCTGGCTGTACACATAAAACAGACCGGACATACGGTCGTCTTCCTGTCTGATCGTCAGACGGGCGAGCGTGGGTTCAGTCACTTTATACGGGATGGTGGTCTCAAATAATTGCGGATCGATACTCTGGATCGTAAGTATACGTAACCCAATCGACTGCCCGGCGGGACTTACCAATTCCAAGACGACGGGTTGAAGGCTAAAGGGCCAGAGATCCCCTTTCACGTTCAGGACGCCGCCGGAAACTGCTTCTTCAGCAAGAGGCTTAAACACCCCGACAGGCTCGGACGGATTCCCTGGCGGGTTGATCTCATTGATGCCCGATGACAGCAACAGGACTCGAACGGAGTTCAGTGCCTGTACCCTGCCATTCTTATCCAAAGTACTGACGGTAATCCGCCCTAACTCTGCGACAGCGCGAGTTTCAAAAGGAATTTTGAAGGATACAAAAGCACCTTCGCTCGTGTTCAACACTTTGAGCAGCTTGCTTGATAACAATCGCCCATCTTCTCCATACAAATCAACCTTCACCTTTTGACTTTCACCAGAAATCACATCCGCACGGAACTGGATCGGCGAGATCAATTTCGACATGGGTCCGGGCGATATGAACCGAATAGCACCAAGCGCATGCCCAGGAATGGATGTTGGCGTGCTGGTGGGCAATGGTGTACGTGTTTGAGTTGGGATTGGTGAGACTGTCGGTTCAATGGTTTCGGTTAGGGCAATCACCGGAGTCAAAGCGACCGTAGTTTCAGTGCCGGCAACATTCGCCGCATCGGCAGTCAGCATAATGACGGTGGGAAGGTATTCAGGAGGATAAGGCGTCGGGACAGGACTCTGCGTCGGTGCGGCGCAGCCAGCTAAAAGTCCAAGAAGAGAGGCGAGAAGAATGATGTTTCGTTTCATACGAGGAGGATTTGTCAACAAGTCCAACAGGTCTGTTTTAGACTTGTTGGACTTGTGATGTCAAATAGCCTATCAAATTAAATTCTACAGTCCGTATATCTCACTATATTTCTTCGTTAAATAACGGACATAAGGTTCGGCTGTGATCTTTGAACCCGTAACCCTTTGGACAAGATCTTGTGGGTCATACTCATGTCCATGGATATGGATCTTGGCACGCAGCCAGCCCAGCAATTCGCTGAAGTTGCCTGTGCGAATCTGGTCATCGAGGTCGCGGATATCTTTGTTGATCTTTTCCCATAATTGAGCCGAGACCAGGTTACCCAGCGCATACGTGGAGAAGTATCCAATGGAACCATACGACCAATGAATGTCCTGCAAGACACCTTTGGCATCATTCGGTGGCGTGATGCCGAGATACTCCCGCATCTTGCTATTCCAAATTTCAGGCAGGTCTTTGGTATTAATGGAACCTTCCACCATGCCGATCTCCAGTTCGAGACGCAACATGATATGCAAGTTGTAAGTGGCTTCATCTGCATTCACGCGAATCAGCGACGGCTCAACTTTATTGATAGCTTTATAGAAGGACTTTACACTGACGCCATCGAGTTGAGACGGGAAAGTCTTCTTGAGCATCGGGAAGAAATGCTCCCAGAAAGGCAATGAACGCCCAACGAGATTTTCCCACATACGTGATTGTGATTCATGGACCGCCAACGATGTACCGCCCGCCAATGGCGTGCGTTCGTAAACCGGGTTACTGCCCTGTTCATACATGGCATGTCCCGATTCGTGCATGGTGCTGAACAAGGTCGCCATGGGGTTATCAGCTTCGAAACGAGTCGTGATGCGCACATCATTCACGTTGAAGGTGGTCTCGAACGGATGCGGCGCTTTATCCTGCCGACCCCGGCTCCAGTCATAACCATATTGGGTAATAATATCTACGCCAAAGTCCATCAACTTTTTTTCATTATATTTCTTGTGCAGGAAATCATCCTTGACTTGTTTGCTATCAGCGATGGCTTTGATCAACTTGACCTGCTTGGGACGCATACCATCGAAGATCGCCTTCACTTCCGCAGTCTTCATGCCGGGTTCGTAATCATCCAACAACGTATCATACGGATGATCGGCGGGCGGGAAGAATGAAACATACTTCTTCACCAACTCAAGATTATTTTCGAGGTGTGGTTGAAAGATCGAAAAATCAGATTTTCTTCTGGCATCCACCCAGGCTTCGAAGGCCTTGGTCGAGACAATGGCTTGTTCGGCAACGAATTCAGACGGCACGCGTACAGCTTTATCGTAATTACGCGCCGCCACACGAATCATCGCAGCGTCATCATTATCGGCATCAGCGCCCGCAAATTCCGTTTTCAGATCATCGAGCAATTTGCCAATTTCATCAGAAGTAAATTTCTCTTGCGCGATCTTACCCAGTGTCGCGAGTTGTTGACCACGTCCCTCTGAGCCGCCGGGCGGCATGTTCACTTGCTGATCCCAACTCAATATCGAGGCGGCTTTGTTGATATCAGAAACTTCACCGAGAAGTTCTTTCAGCTTACCAAGTTTTTCACTCATGGATGCTCCTGTTCATCGTCATTGCGAGGAGCGTATGTTGCGACGAAGCAAATCCCAACTGAAAGGGAGATTGCTTCGTCGCGAAGTACAAGAGCGCTCCTCGCAATGACATGATATTAGTTAACCTTCCAGCGTAATGCTTTGCCTTCCAATGCGGATAAGACTTCGGCGGCGATATCTTCCGAAGCACGGGACTGTGCTTCAATAGTTTGCGCGCCAACATGGGGAGTGCCGATCAAACGTGGATGGGAAATTGCTTCTGTCAAACCGGGCGGCTCCACGCTGAAAACGTCCAAAGCGGCGCCGGCGACCTTGCCGCTATTCAATGCTTTTACCAACTCAGCTTCATCAATGATGCCGCCGCGCGCCGCACAGACAATGCGCACGCCATCTTTCATTTCAGAAAAAGCCTGAGCGCCCATCAAGTCACGGGTTTGCACAGTAAGCGGCAAATGCAAGGAAATAAAATCAGACCACGCGTACAGATCCTGAATGGATACAGGTTCAGCGCCGCGCTTCTTGATCTCATCTTCTGAGATCAACGGATCATAAGCAATCACGTTCATGCCAAAGACAGCGGCGCGTTTGCCCACTTCTGCACCAATGCGTCCGAACCCAATCACGCCCAGAGTCTTGCCATTCAACTCTACGCCCTCGAGTTCCTTCTTGAGCCATTTACCTTGTTTCATGCCAGCATCGGCGCGTGGAATTTCACGCGCGAGAGCAAGCATGAGTCCAAAGGTTAGCTCAGCCACCGCCAACGTGGTAGACATGGGCGCATTGACCACCGTGATGTTATGTTTCTTCGCGGCTTCCAGGTCAATATTATCCACGCCGACACCGGCACGTCCGATTACTTTCAGCTTAGACGCGGCTTCCATAACGGAGGCAGTTACCTTGGTCCGACCGCGAACGATGAGTCCGTCATAATCGGGGATCGCTTTCAGCAGGTCATCCGCTGAAATGTTATTGCGGTCATCCACCTGGGCAGATGCGCGCAAAATGGACTGTCCGGATTCGTCCAGTCCGTCTGTGATGAGGATTTTATATTGTGTCATGGGGATATTTTAACCGATTAACGTGACAGTCACTTCAAAAGTGACTGTCACGTTTTATGTTACTCGTAACGCAGTGCTTCCACCGGTTCCAAACCTGCCGCCCGGTTCGCTGGGTAAATTCCGAAAAAGAGACCCACCGCTGCGGAGAAGATGGTTGCCAACAAGATCGCATTTAGACCCACAATAGGCGTAAAGGCTGTGTTGTTGGCTGCCGCAATCTGCCCCACGATAAACGATATCAGCCAACCCAGCATAATCCCAATGATGCCACCGATCAGACTTAGCAGTGACGACTCGGTCAGGAACTGAATCAAGATATCGCGCCGACGTGCGCCTAGTGCCTTACGCAAACCGATCTCACGGGTGCGCTCGGTAACAGATACGAGCATGATATTCATAATGCCAATGCCACCCACCAACAAGGAAATGCCAGCGATGCCGCCGAGGAAAACCGTGAGGATACCTGTAATGGACTGGAATGTTTTGAGCAGATCCTGCTGGGTAAAAACAGTGAAGTCGTCTGCGCCAATCGGCGTGCGATGGCGGTTTCGTAAAATCGTGCCGATCTCTTCCGATGCCTTTGTAACCACATCTCCACTGACTGCCTGCACAAAAATAACATCCACGCGGTCAGAAGTACTGCGGCGGATCAAGCGTGCCTGGGCGGTTGTAAAAGGAACAACCGCGAAATTATCCTGGCTTCCAAACGAGCCGCCACCCTTTGATTTAAGCACGCCGATCACACGGAATGGCTGTCCTTCAATACGAATGGTCTCACCGGTCACCCCGTCTGAATGACCAAACAATTTTGTTGCCACATCCGGTCCAAGCAAAACCACAGAGGCGCGTCCAAGCATATGCTCTTCGGTGATGAATTCACCTTCCGCCAGTTCAAAGTTGCGCACCTGAAAATATTCAGGGGTCACACCAAAGATCTGCGGCGAGGTTTGTTCGCCGCCGAATGACACGACTCCATCGCCTTGCAAAGCAGGCGCAACTGCCTCAATGTCTGGCGCAGCAAACTGATCGCGAAGTGCATCGGCGTCACCGAGTGTAAGAGGCTTGGGGTTGCGGATATTATTATTAGTGTCGCCACGAAACACAAACAACAGATTTGTACCAATGCCGCTGATCGAACCCGTGATGGATGCCTGCGCGCCCTGCCCAACTGCCAGCATGGCAATTACTGCCGCCACACCAATGACGATGCCCAGCACGGTCAAACCGGACCTGAGCTTGTTTCCACTTAAAGATTCGAGAGCTTCAAGAAAAGCCTGAGCGATACTCATAAGGCACCATCCAATAAGCCATCGCGCAGGCGAATGACACGCTGCGTTTGTTCTGCAATCATCGGATCATGCGTGACGATGATGAGAGTGGTACCGCTGTCTTTGTTTAGATTCAACAACAAGTTCATGATCTCTTTACCGACCTTTGAATCCAGGTTACCGGTTGGTTCATCAGCCATAATAATGGCAGGCTTATTGACAATGGCGCGCGCAACGGCAACACGCTGTTGCTGCCCACCCGAAAGTTCATACGGACGATGAGTCATGCGGTCGCCCAACCCAACTGCCTTCAAGGCTTCCATGGCTCGATCGCGGCGACCTTCGGGATTCCCGGAATAGCGCAAAGGCAATTCCACATTAGTGATCGCGGTCTGGCGTGAGAGCAGGTTGAAGCTTTGAAAGACAAAACCAACCTTACGGTTGCGAATGCTGGCGAGTTGATCGTCGTTCAAGGAAGCGACCGGCTCCCCATCCAGAATATATTCACCAGAAGTCGGTCGGTCCAAACATCCCAACGTATTCATGAGTGTAGATTTACCCGAACCAGAGGGACCCATAATGGAAACAACTTCACCGCGTCCGATCGTGAACGAAACGCCGCGTAATGCTTCCACCAATACTTCACCCATTTGATAATTCTTGTGAATATCATGGGCTTCGATAACATTAGACATGCTTAACCACCAAATCCGCCGCCACCAGGTCCGCCGCCCGGAGCAAAATCAGTTGGCGGATTCAGGATGATCACATCGCCTTCCTTGACATTTCCGCCTGCGATCACACTCATCGAATCAGATGATGATCCAAGCCTGATCTCGGTTTTTACGGCTTGACCGTCCACGAGCAGGTAGACCACACGCACACCATCTGAAAGCCGAACCGCACGGTTGGGGACGAGAACTTCATCTTTAATTTCTTTCACCACGATATTCACTGCGGCGGTCATACCCGGTTTGACAAGTTGGTCTGCATCCGTCAATTCTACGGTGACCTTGAAACTGACCACGCCCTGAACCGCTGTTCCCGCCTGCGCCACATTAACGATCACTCCATTATAGGGAGTATCTTTTTCGAGAATGGCATCAAAAGATAAAGTAACCGGCTGTCCAACCGTTACGCTGTTGATATCAACTTCAGAAACATCAACATCCACGTAAAGGCTGGACATATTATCAATACGGAATGCAGTTTTACCGGCATTGACCTGATCGCCTGGAATTACGTTGGCTTCTGTCACAATGCCAGGAAAAGGCGCAATGATACGAGCCAGATTGAGGGTCGCCTGCGCCGCATCTATACGCGCCTGAGCAGCTGCGATCTCAGCTACATTTCCTGCACTTAGGCGATCGAATTCCCGTTGAGCATCAGTTTCCTGGGATTGAGCCACTGCCAAGGCAGCGCGGTATTTCGCAGCGTCAAGTTCAGAGGGGACGCCCAAATACCAATTCAGGGTGGCAATTTTAGCATCACGATTGGTGCGGGCGTTAATGAGATTCAACTCGAATTGTGCTTTGAGAGAATCGCCATTGGGCCTAGACTTAAGCAGATTGTACGCACTTTCAGCCCTAGATACCTGCTGTTTCGCGAGCGCAATCTCATCCTTTGTCTTTTTGATCAAGTCATCTGAAGCGCGTTTGTAATCCAGCTTCGTGACATTTTTCTGGGCATCTTCGACAGCCTGCTTGGCATTTGCCAGGTTTTGCTGAGCCTGTGCCAGAGCCGTGCTTGAATTAAGCAGGTTATCCAAAGATGTTTTTGCATTGGCAAGATCTGTCTCAGCCAAAATGATATTCTGCGAAAGCGATGTCTTCTTCAAATATGCCATCACAAAATCTGCAGGCACATTATCCCCCACCTTCACATTGACCGTGTCCACCGTGCCAGCCGTCTCCCAAACCAAAACCGACGATTGCTTGGCGCGGACAGTGCCCGTTGCGCCGATCGTCGCGACCAGATTGCCGCGTTCGATCTTTGCGGTTTGATACTGGCTGACTGTACTGGTTTTGCCTCTCTGCAAATACACATAAACAGATACTGCGATAACAGCAAGCAGCAAAACAATCAATAATCCCCTATATTTTCTCAAAAAAGCGCTCATGGAGCCTCCATACAATTTTCATTTAAACCAACAAAAATTTTACACCACAAATATGAATTGACAGTGAATATTTATAGTTGGGTATATAAAAATCTAATACACAAATAAATGTGACGATTGTCGTCCAGTTTGGTGACATTTACGCCTGTGGACAACATTTATGTTTGGGTATCATCATACTGAAATCTATGTTGATCTGACTCGGAGGAAATAATGCAGTTTATACCCAGCGAGAACTTGACAATCGACCGCAAAGCCCGCGCCAATATGCCATTTTTCGATCTTGACCTGCGTCCGCCTGATTTGCGTACCTGCGATTTTGAAGATGTCGTCATAGATTTCAGCCCCGAGCGCGCGATGGTGGAGGCGGCACGCTGCATCCACTGCCCAGATCCTGCGCCCTGCATGGTGGCATGTCCTACGCATAACGATATCCCTTCAGCGATGTGGCTGATCGAACAGGGACGTTTCTCGGACGCGTCAGACCTATACCACCAAACCAGTTCCCTGCCCGAAATTTGCGGACGTGTCTGTCCGCATGAGGCTTTATGTCAGGGTTCTTGCGTTCTCAATAAGCAACAAACTCCAGTGTTGTGCGGGGAATTAGAAACCTTCACCGTAGATTACAAACGCCGCAATGAAGGCCGAATTATTCAGGTCGGTCAGCCAACCGGAAAACGCGTCGCGGTGATCGGAGCCGGACCGGCTGGCTTGGGTTGTGCCGATCAACTCATCCAAAGCGGACATGAAGTGACGATCTTCGAATCCAAACCTGCGCCCGGCGGCTTGCTGGTGTACGGCATCCCCAACTTTAAACTTCCCAAAGATGTGTGGATGGAAAAATGGGAAGAGTTTGAACGCGCAGGTGTCAAATTCGTAGGCGATACCTATATCGGAAAAAACAAAACCATCGACGATCTATTTGCCGAAGGTTTCGAGGCGGTCTTCATCGGAGTAGGATCAGAGATCGATGCAAAAATGGAAGACACACCCGGAACAGACCTCCCCGGAGTCTACGAAGCGACCGATTATCTCATCCGCGGAAATGTAAGCCTCGATCTGCTGCCATCCGAAATGCATAAACCACTTGAGATCGGGAAACGTGTAGTGGTCATTGGCGGCGGTGATACCGCATCCGATTGTTTACGCACATCCCTCAGACTTGGCGCCGAAGAAGTGACTTGTCTGTATCGCCGTACCGAAAAAGAAATGCCCGGCGGCAAAAAGGATCGCAAGTTTGCCCGTGAGGAAGGTGCGAAATATCGCTTCCTTACGCAACCCGTAAAATTCATCGCCGGTGAAAACGGAAAACTCGCTGCCGTGGAATGTCTTGAAATGAAACTTGGCGAACCCGATGCCAAAGGTCGACGTAAACCCGTTGCCATCGAGGGTTCGAACTTTAGCGTGGCGTGTGATACCGCCGTTCTCGCGTTGGGCTATTGGCCTGATCCCATCATTGGAAAAACCACCCCGAATCTTGAAATCCATGATTGGGGTTTGGTGACAGCCGATAAAAAGACGGGTGCCACCTCCCGCCCCGGTGTTTTCTCGGGTGGCGATTGTGTGACGGGACCTGATTTGGTTGTTACTGCCATGGTCGGCGGACGTAAAGCCGCATGGGCGATCGATGAATACTTGAAAAGCAAATAAATCTTAGCGACTTAGCGTTAAAAAATATTTTCAAATACGTTGAAAAATCCTAACGCTCCATGAGTAACCAACCTCATGGAGCGTTAATTGTTTGTGGTTATATAATGCCCACGCTCACAAATTGTGCTTTCCATCTTCTGAAAAAGTGCAATTTGTGAGCGCGCTGGGTATAATGACGGCATGTTCTATAGAACCTTATGGGTACTTGATAAACTTTTCTCCCTTCTGATTCTCGCATTCCTTTTTACCGGCGATGTACCGCGCCTGACTGCTCAAACCGACCAGGTCCGCAGTTACACCCGCGCGATCGAATTCGATTATCCCACCTGGGTTTGGGATGCAATCTGGAACAAGATCGACCAAAGCACGCTTGGCGCGCCCTACCTTCTTGACCGCGGCTCCAACAAACAGATCGTCTTCGAATATTTGCGCACAACCGATCAATTGAACAAAACAGATTTTCAGATCGAGAAAATATTTTCTGACCCAAACATCACAGACAAAGAAAACACCAGCGCTCATTTGCGCGCCCAACGTACTCAGCTTGCTGAACGCCAAGCCGCGCTCGCGCCTTTCGCTGAATCCATTTTACAAAGCCAGATCGGCAACGCATTGGCTGAACTGGGTCTCACAACCGGGGGGCAACCACTGCCACCAGTTCTATATCAAATTTCGCCCTTGCCGCTTGCCCTGATTATCTCGCCCCGCGATCATATCGAACAAACTACCAACATTTCCGTCCTTCCATCGCTAACTCTCGATCAACAAATCAAACTGGAAGACGATGTTACGAAATCGCTCAACGTCTCCACCTTCGTTGTGCCGGTTGGCGGCATCGGCGTTTATCCAACCATGGTGATGGAAACCACCGACCTGCGCTGGACACTCAACACCATCGCCCATGAATGGACGCATAACTACCTGGAGCTTCGTCCGCTTGGTATCAACTATGGCAAAACTCCCGAACTGCGGACCATGAACGAGACGACTGCCAGCATCAGCGGCGACGAAGTGGGACATCTCGTTCTTGAAAAATATTATCCCGAACTGCTCGCCTCAAACGCTAGCCATAACCTGGTTCAACTCAATCTATCTTTTCCTCCCTCAATCGGACTCGCCGACACGCCCCCCTTCGACTATCGCGCCGAGATGCACACTACTCGCGTCAAAGTAGATGAACTCCTCGCCCAAGGCAAGACCGCCGAAGCTGAGAGCTACATGGAACAACGCCGCCAACTCTTCCTGCAAAACGGCTACCTCATCCGCAAACTCAATCAGGCATTCTTTGCATTTTACGGTGCCTATGCCGATGTCCCCGGCGGCGCGGCAGGTGAAGACCCGGTCGGACCCGCCGTCCGTGCCCTGCGCGAACAAAGCAACTCACTCGCCGATTTCATCAACACCATCGGCTGGATGACATCCTTCGAACAACTTCAGAAGGCAATTCAAAAATAAAATATGAAAACATCTAAAGCCATCATTCTTTCCACTTCCCTCTTTCTTCTCCTTCTCACAGCCTGTTCAACGCCCAGCACACCCACGCCTGATCCCAACTTTGTCTTCCCCACAAACATCATCATCCCAACCCAACCCGCCTGCACAACTTTACTTACCGCACCCACACCGGGACCGGACACCCCATCCATCTTTCCGCCGATCACAGCCGCCGACCACGTCCGTGGACCGGAAGATGCCGCCGTCACGATCCTGGATTACAGTGATTATCAAGACCCGCGCTCCGGCGAACTAGCAAAAGCGACCAAGCAACTACTCGAAGAAAATCCCAATGACATTCGGCTGGTGACTCGTCCCTTCCCCATCTATATCGTGAATGACAAATCTGCCTACGCTACACTCGATGTGGAAGCTGCGGCAGAACAAGGGAAGTTCTGGGAATTGAACGATCTCTTTTTCGCGCAACAAGCGAACTGGATCAATCTGTCAGTGGAGGATTTTAACCAGTGGGTCATCACGCAGGTTACGGCTTTGGGAATGAACGTGGAACAGTTCAAGACCGATCGCGCCCGCGAAGACATCGTCGCCAAAGTCCAAAAAGCCTGGGACGCTGGTCATCAAATCAACCTGCCCGGCACGCCGATCGTCGTCATCAACGGCGACCTGTATCAGGGACCGCGCGATTACGCCAGCTTGAACGATATTGCGCATCTGATCATTCTTGGCAAACGTCAATTCACAACCTGCCCGCCTTTTACTGTAAAAACGAATAAGCAATATATCGCCACCCTGCACACAGCAAAAGGCGACGTGACCATTGAACTGTTTGCCGATAAAACACCGGTCACCGTCAATTCGTTTATTTATCTCGCACAAAATGGTTGGTACGATAACATCACCTTTCATCGCGTCATCCCCAAACTCTTCGCGCAGACCGGCGACCCCAGCGGGACCGGCAAAGGCAATCCCGGTTATTACCTGATCACCGAAATTCTGCCATCGTTGACATTTAACACCCCCGGCATGGTCGCGATGACCAACTCCGGTCCCGATACCAGCGGCGGACAGTTCTTCATCACCTACGCACCCGCCGCGCAATTCAACGGCAAATACACGATCTTCGGACAAGTGCTCACCGGCATGGACATACTTCAATCTCTCACCCCGCGCGATACCCAACCTGGTGCCAACACACCGCCCGGCGATAAATTGATCAACATCACGATTGAAGAAAAATAAAATCTCACACGTTAGGAATGTCATTCTGAGCAAGAGCGACACTTGCACCTAACGCAAGTGCAGGTGAGAATCTCTGCCGCCGGAGGAGAGTCTCTTCGCGGAGTTCATCCTGACGGTTCGTCTTTCGCTCACCGTGTCGAAGGACTCAGAGAGACTTACCACTATGGTAAGATAACCAAATGTCCTTCAACCTCCACACCCCCATTGCCCGCGACGGCGACCTTGCCCAACTGGTTGGCTTGCGTCACAAACATTTCATCATCCCATTAAAAGCTGGCACAAAACTCGAGACCCATCGCGGCATTTTGCAACACGATGACCTCATCGGCAAAACCTGGGGCACGCAAGTCTTCAGCCATAACGGTGCGCCTTTCTTTTTGCTCCAACCCTCGCTCGCCAGTCTGCTCATTGACTTGCCCCGCACTACGCAGATTCTCTATCCCAAAGATATCGGCTACATTCTCGTCACCATGGGCGTAGGATCTGGTCACACCGTGATGGAAGCAGGCACCGGTTCAGGTGCGATGACGACGGCGCTGGCTTATGCTGTTGGGGATAGCGGACGCGTCGTCTCATACGAAGTCAAACCGGATAATCAAAATCTCGCCCGCAAAAACCTGACTCGTTTCGGGCTCGCCTCGCGCGTGGATTTCAAACTGCGCGATATTCAAGAAGGCTTCGACGAAACTGACGCCGACTCCTTCTTCCTCGATGTTCCGAATGCCTATGATTACGCCGCGCAAGTCCGCAACGCGCTCAAGCCCGGTGGCTTTTTATGTTGCATCATCCCCACTTTCAATCAAGTGGAAAAAACTTTATATGCCCTGCGCCGTGAAAATTATGCGTTTATTGATGTCTGTGAAATTATGCTGCGACATTATCAAGCCGAGCCCACCAAACTCCGCCCTACGGATCGCATGGTCGCGCACACTGGCTTCCTTGTCTTTGCAAGAAGGATCGAACCTACCGAAGACCCACGCGGAAGCGAATTGATCGAAGAAATTGGCACAGTCGATCATTCGCACTAGAACCTTGATGCATTCCCATTATCAATAGGAGACCTGTCCAATGCGCCGCATGTTCCGCCGCAACATACGAAAAACACTTGCCCAGGAAGTCCCGCCAGTTTTACAGGAAGCGAACTTCGCCTTTGCCAAAGGTGAATATGGACGCGCGGGTGAACTCTTTGAACGCATCGCTGAAGGCGCCGATGCCCGCGGCGGACCGCGCGCTCCGCTCTTTCATTTGCAAGCCGGGCGTGCCCGCATCTTCGCCGGGCAAACAAAACTAGGTATGCCCTCCCTCAAACGCGGACTCGAACTCCTAGCCGAGCGTCAAAAGTTTCAGCGTTTGCAAGATGCCGGTCAACGCATAATCGCTGAACTCAACGAACACGGACTCAAGAGTGAAGTTACTGACATTGAGATCTTTTTGAAAACATTATTGAAATCCACACCAGCATTTGCTTCGCAACCATCGCCAGCAAAGAAACCGATTCTACCAACTCATTGTCCCTCTTGCGGCGCGGCCGTCAAACCTGATGAAGTCGAATGGCTGGATGAGATCACCGCCGAATGTGGTTACTGCGGAAGCCCGGTTCGTGAGGAATAAGTTACACGCCATTGCTACGAGTTTCGCGCTGAGCGGAGTGAGCCGACAGGCGAACGTAGACGAAGCGCAGGCGGCAAAGCAATCTCCAACTTAAGTGGGGATTGCTTCGGGCTAACGCCCTCGCAATGACATAACGGCAACATGATCTTTCTGCTTTCCCTCTTTGTTCGAATTCGTTTATTCTTTAGACCTCGTACCCAATCTATGCCCATCCAACTCTCAGAAGATTTCATCTCACAGCAATTACAGGAAGCGATCAAATCCGCCGGGCCATCCTCCGATGGGTACGCTGAAATTGACCTCACCGATGAAACCCGCCTGAAATGCGCGGCGGTGCTGGTCCCGTTGGTGTGGCATGACGACGAATGGCATCTGCTTTATACGCGCCGCACAGACCGCGTCGAATCACATAAGGGACAAGTCTCCTTCCCCGGCGGCGCGTGTGACGAAGGCGAAACTACACCCGAAGAAACCGCCTTACGCGAAGCCGATGAAGAAGTGGGTATCAATCCGCATGATGTCAAAGTGTTGGGACGTTTGGCAAACATGATCACGATCTCGCACTTTCGCGTCACGCCAGTGGTGGGCGTCATCAAATGGCCCACAGTCTTTCGCGTGGGTGAGCACGAAGTGGCACGCGTGTTCACGATTCCGCTCGGGTGGCTGGCAGACCCCTCGCACCGGTGGCAGTTTCACGTCGAGGGCCGGAAGCGGAGTCTCATCGCCTATCATCCCTATGACGGCGAATTACTCTGGGGCGCCACCGCCCGTATGACAGTCGATTTTCTAAAAGTCTTGGGGTATTAAAAGATTAGCGTCGATTAGCGAAGATTGGCGGATAAATAAAAAAATGGGACACAACTTTCATTGTGTCCCATTTTACTTTCAAGTTCAAGAAGATTATTTCTTCTTCTTGTCGTCGACTTCTTCTTCCTTCTTGCCGCGTTCGACAGCGATTTCGGGCTCGGTCGCAGTGGCGGTTGCAACACCAGCCACAGCAGCAGTTTCCTCTTCCACCTTCGCGAAGGTCGCCACAGCCACCATCGTATCGGGGTCAGCCAACAAACGGACTTTATCCGAAACCTGCACTTCGCGCACGCGGATACCTTCACCCGGTTTGGCAAGCGCAGAAATATCCACATCAATGCGCTCGGGCAGATCGGCGGGCAAACATTCCACTTCGAGTTCTTCAAGGTTATGCACGAGGACCGCATTGAAATCTTTCACTGCCAGCGAGACGCCCACAAAGTGAACAGCCACGCGGGTGCGCAGTTTCTCGGTCAATGACACTGCCAGGAAGTCCACATGCAGCAGTTTATTCTTGATGTAATCACGCTGCTTCTCACGCACAAGTGCGAGATGCTCGGTGCCTTCCACATCGATCGTCACCAGGCTGGACGAAGTGGCTTTCGCCAGCGCAACTGAAGCGGATTGCGAATCCAAGTTGATAATGATCGGGTCGGTATGACGACCATAGATCACCGCGGGCAGTTTGCCTTCACGGCGCAGCGCCTTCACCTGCTTGCCAATCACATCACGCTTGGTTGCTTTTAAAACGACTTTCTCCATCTTTACTCCTTGAGCGCCTCTCACCTGTGCATTCGACAGGTTACCTTCGCTCTATGAAATGAATTTCTGTAGTGACGATTTTGCGAAGCACCCTTCAGGGTCAAATCGTCCTAACAAAGCGACTCAAGTCGCTACTACATTCGAAAAATTATTTGCGCCCGAACAACACGCGCCCGAGCATCAGCATCAAGCCAGCGAATAAACCACTGACCAGCCCCACGATCAATGCACCGCGCGTATCGAGCAACGTGGTCACATTGCCATTCACGTTTCGAGCCAACAGGATGCCCGTCCGCGCCTCAGATACATGGACATCGCGCCCTGCCACGAAGACCGCCATCCCATGCTGGATATCTGCGCTGCCTGCCACAACGACGCCTGTATACCCGCCCGCAGACATTTTCTCAGCCTGAACAAAACCTACCGCGCTTTCTTCCACTGAGACGTCTTTCGCATTCAACATCCCAATCGCAGATTGGTGAGCGCTAAAGTGCTCAGCTTTGACATTGGCGACAGCGCTTTGCTGCAACTCGACTTCCTGCGCGATGATATTCTCAGCATCCGCCTCGTGCATCCGCACCATTTCCGCACGGACGTTACGCACATCTGCATGTGAAATGTTGGTCACTTGCGAAGGGTCGACTTCTGGTAGTTCTTCAGGCTCTATCATAGCGGGCGAGATTTTACCACGAAAAACCCTATCTCCGTCATTGCGAGCCCCGAGCCTTAAACGGCGAGTGGGCGAAGCAATCCCCAACCTAGCGCGGGAGATTGCTTCGGGCCACTTTGTGAAAACACTGCCCTCGCAATGACGGAAGTTTATGAAGGGCGTTTGTCCTTCATCGCCTCCGCCACCCCATGCGACAATTCATCACCCCGCTCTTCCAACCGCGACACGATATTATGGTAATCCTCGTCACTTCGGTTCTGACTCAGCTTGTAATTCGCCTCGATCCGCATCACTTCAACCTGAAAAGCGACAATTCCCTTCATCTCTTTTTCCACAAAATCCTGCGGGAGAGTTTCCAGCCGATAATGGCTAGTTGCCTCATGGCGCACGATTAATTTTTGCAACAAGTTATACGCCTCAGCATGTTCACTCACGATCCGCGGACTGCCATACACATGCACCGCCTGATAATCCCACGTCGGCACGTTGACATGGTTGTACCAGGTCGGCGAAATATATGTGTGCGGTCCCTGAAAGATCACTAACACTTCAGCATTCTTCTCGAACATCTTCCACAACGGATTCGCCTTCGACATATGTCCATTGATAAAAAGTTTTTCTTCTTGCTCCACTACTTCCATCAGCAAGTGACTGGCTGTCGGCTTTTCCCCATCATACGCTACCAGCGTCGCAAATTCGTTCTGGCGCACAAATTCAAGAATCTTTTCACGATCTTCTTCACGATAAAGTTTTGAGATATACATATAACATCCTAAGTTTAATTACTTTTGCTTATTACGAATGAATGTAGCAAAGCCTACAGTAATTGCAATAATAATACCTGTTAATACACTCTCGCCCAAATTATGATTACTAACCCCATAATATATAAATATCACAATCCCAATGCCCACGCCTACCCCGGACATAATAGTTGCTGTTTTGCGGGAAAGAACGGATCTACCAAAGCCAATTTTAGCGATAAGGATTGAAGCAACTATCAATCCACCACTGATAGCGAGCATAAAACTATTTACAAGATTCACACTTACCTCCTCACTCTTCTCAAAAGCTCCAAATACTATCCATTATAATCATGCCATCCTCGAAAATGGACAATCCATGAAAAAATATCTTCTCTTCACAGTCTTCATCTCAGGTATGACTACGCTCGCCGCCGAACTCGCCGCGGGACGCCTCATCGGCAACGTCTTCGGCACATCCAATATCGTTTGGGCAAGCATTATCGGTCTCATCCTCATCTACCTCACGCTGGGATATTTCCTCGGCGGCAAATGGGCAGATGCCAACCCCACTGCGGGCGCAATGTATCGTGTACTGGCATGGGGTGCTTTCACTCTGGGACTCGTCCCTTATATTGCAGGACCTGTTCTCAAAGCGGCAGCAACGGCATTTGACACCTTGCAAGTCGGCATCTTGGGTGCTTCATTTGTGGCGGTGTTGGTTCTGTTCATTGTCCCTATTACCTTGCTTGGAACGATCTCTCCCTATGCAATTCGCCTGACTGTTGATGATACATCGCGTGCTGGCCAAACCTCAGGTCAGATTTACTCCATCTCAACCTTGGGCTCGTTCATCGGCACGTTTCTGCCAACACTAGTCACCATCCCTACGTTTGGGACAAAGAACACGTTTCTATTGTTCAGCATGACATTGTTGATCGTTGCCTTGATCGGGCTGGCGCGCTTCGCAAACAAAGGCGCCTGGATCAAATATTTATGGATGCCGGTTGTCTTGATCGCGTTGGCGCTTCTTACGGTGAACCAATCCCTGAAAAGCAACGCCGCGCTTATTTATGAAACCGAGTCCGCATATAACTACATTGAAGTGGACAAGATCAACGGCTACACTATTCTGCGATTGAATGAAGGGCAGGGACAGCACTCCATTTATAGCCCCGACACACTGCAATACAACGGGCCATGGGATCAATTTCTCGTGAGCCCGTATTTTTATGCCAACCGTAAACCATCCGATATCAAACGTGTGGCAATTGTTGGCTTGGCGGCTGGCACCACCGCGCGCCAAATGACTGCGGTGTATGGCAATATCCCTATTGATGGATATGAGCTTGACCCCAAGATCGTGGAAGTGGGACAAAAATATTTCGACATGAACATGCCCAACTTGAACATCATCATCGGCGATGGACGTTTGAATCTGGAGCAAAGCAAAAACAAATATGACATCATCGCCGTGGATGCTTACCGTCCGCCCTATATTCCCGCACACATGACGACTCAGGAGTTCTTTCAGATCGTCGCTTCACACTTAACTGCCGATGGCGTGCTGACAATTAACAGTGCCAGTGTCCCCGGCGACCGCCGTCTCATCAACGGACTCGCCAGCACCATGGCAACCATCTTCCCTTCGATCTACACCGTGGATATCCCTGGCTCGTTGAACACAATGATCTTTGCCACCAAACAAAAGACAATCCCTGAAAACTTTGCAGTGAATTTGCTGGCACTTATGAATGATCCGAGCGTTAATCCCTTGTTGATCTCGACCATGCAAGTGACTTTCACCAATCTCAAAACTGGATTCGAGCCCGCCACAGTCTTCACCGACGATCGGGCGCCCATCGAATGGATCGTCAATGACATGGTCGTGCGTTTTATTCTCGAGGGCGGCACACAGTATATCCAATAACACAGGTGACTGTCACCTATTAACTGGGCAAGAAAAAGTTTTTTCGAAACAGAATCAAACATCCCCGAGGCAAGCAGCGCTCGGGGATGTCGCTTATCCAGTCCTGTTTACGGAATCTTCAATACTTGTCCAACACTAATATTATTGGGGTTCGTAATATTGTTATAGGTTGCGATCGCGGCGACGGTCGTATTATATTTGATGGCAATCGCATACAGCGAATCGCCCGGTTTCACAGTATAGGTTCGGGGTGCAGTGGTGGGGCTTGAGGTTGAACCAGAAGTGTTCGAGTTCTCTGCCGGGATCGAAACTGCCATGGGTATGGTCAGAGAATCACCGGTCTTCAGCAATTGCGGATTGGCATTCACAAGCTCGCGGACAGTGACACCGTATTTATTGGCGATCGATTCAAACAGATCACCCGCGGCAACGACATGTTTTTGGGGCGTCGCGGGAGTCTCAGTGACCAGCTTGGCGCCGGAAAATTTATACAGGTCTTCAAGGGTGCCGTTGAAAAGATCCATATCAACACTGACGTTCGCGCCAAAACCGTTGACAGTGCCCTTCTCGCTATACTGCCAGATCGTCCACTTATACCAACCTTTGGGAAGAGACGGCTGCATACCATCCACATATTGATTGGGATATTGCGCCAGCCAGAGCGGATAATCCTTTGCCCATAAGGGCGGTCCACCGCCAGCTTCGGATAAAAAGTCTTGTAAAAAATAGAACCCGGAGTATATGATCGGCTTTTTACCGAAAGCGGCTTCGACCAAATCCAGCCAGGTTTTTACCGCAGGAATGATCTTTTCCTTTTTCTGTCCATCGTTACTTTCAAGATCAAGCACGGGAGGCAGTTCACCATCATCCTTCAAGGTACGGACGTAATCAATATAATACTTCGCCTGCTTTTTGGCGTCTACATTGCAACGGAAGAAATGATAAGCCCCGCGCAGAAGCCCGGCTTTTTTTGCGCCGAACCAGTTATCATCGAGGGTGGGATCTTGATAAAAATCGCCTTCAGTGGCTTTGGCGAAGACAAACCGCTGTCCGGCTGCTCGCACCTTGGGCCAGTCGATCCCTGCATCCCAATACGAAACATCAATACCTGGTACTGTTGCCATACTTTTCTCCTTTGTCGAAAATTTGGACGCGAATTTTTTAAGCGTAGCACAGATTGTTTACAAAAGCAACAACTTTTCAAGGCTCTGTAATTAATTTACATCTACCCTTGCACCAACCTTTATGGTATAAAAATCATGTCCCTGCTGTGCTCGTGATGCGGCACTTTCCGTTTTGGGCCAATACCTTTAAAAAGGGTCCTTAACTCCATTAAAGAAATAACGCGATAGGCCTGAGCCAAGGCGGCGTTTCTGGGTAAGGACCCACCTGCAATAGCAGGTTCAAAACTCAGCTGCACACGGCATCGGCGGGGAATCGAATACAAAAGACCCTAGGGTTTCTTAACCCCTAGGGTCTTATTATTATGTGCTTGACGAAGCTGCGGCTAGCAGGTATAAAAACCGCTTATGAAAGATAGCAAGATTCGGGTCGGCAAGCACGGTCAGTATCCATAGAATAGGTTCAAAAGGAGCAACCATGCATACCGACCTCAAACAACTTTCTGAAGATTACCTGCGCATCGAGCAGGCGATCACTTATCTTGAAGATCACTATAAAGATCAGCCCAGCCTTGAAGACGTTGCTGCAAACATCGGCTTGAGTGAGTTCCACTTTCAGCGTTTGTTCACACGCTGGGCAGGCGTGAGTCCGAAACGCTTTTTGCAATTCCTCACCAAGGAAGGTGCAAAGGATCTGCTTAACCGTTCTGAGAATTTACTGGACACCACGCATCAAGTGGGACTCTCCAGCCTCGGCAGGCTTCACGATCTTTTTGTGACGACGGAAGCGGTCTCGCCGGGAGAATATAAATCGCGCGGCGAAGGCGTGACCATTCGATACGGACTCCACGCTTCGCCCTTCGGGAAATGTCTGGTCGCTGTTACTGATAGAGGTATCTGCCACTTAGGCTTTACTCAAACGAGCGAAGGCGCTGCCATCGACGACCTCGTCACCGAATGGAAGAACGCTCGGATGGTCGAAGACCACAAATCTACGGCGCAATTGATCGAGTCAATCTTTGATGCAAATTCGCGCGGCAAGCTGAACATCCATTTACGCGGAACCAACTTCCAATTGAAGGTCTGGGAAGCGTTGCTCAAAATCCCAACTGGGACAGTGACCACCTATGAAGGACTTGCTGAAAGAATCGGTCAGCCGACTGCATCAAGAGCCGTAGGAACCGCGGTTGGACATAACCCGATTGCCGTGTTGATCCCCTGTCATCGCGTGATCCGCAAAGTTGGTGAGTTTGGAAATTATCGTTACGGCGCGCCGCGCAAGAAGGCGTTGTTGGCGTATGAATCATCCGTCATTGCGAGGAGGGTTGAGGCGCGATAGCGCCGAAATCCCGACGAAGCAATCCCCAATACGATGAGGGAGATTGCTCACCTGCATTTGCGTGCTGGTGCAAGTGTCGTCGCAAAAAACGCTTCTCGCAAAGACATAAATTGGAGAAAAATGAAGACAAAACTTTGGACAGCTTTGATAGCTTTGTATATCGTTTGGGGCTCGACCTATCTTGCCATTCGCTTCGCGGTGGAGACGATACCGCCGTTCTTTCACGCTTCGTTACGCTTTTTGATCTCAGGCGCTATCCTTTACGCTTGGCGAAACATGGCTGGCGATGAGAAGCCAACCGCGGGGAATTGGAAGTCGACTGCCATCGTCGGGACTTTATTACTGCTCGGTGGTAATGGGTTGGTTGGCTTGGCTGAGAAAACTGTGCCATCTGGCATCGCCGCGTTGATGATCTCCACATCTCCATTCTGGCTGGTGCTTTTTGAGTCTCTGCGCGCACGCGGGAACAAGCCAACCTGGCTATCCATTTTGGGATTGGTGATCGGATTCGGCGGGGTGTTCATCTTGATCGGTCCCGCAGAGTTTTCAGGTTCAGCTCAAAAGTTTGATACCTTTGGTGTCATCCTGTTGTTGTGCGCTCCGTTCCTTTGGTCAATGGGTTCCATCTATGCTCGCGGTGCAGACATGCCCAAGTCCACGTTGATGTCCACGGGCATGCAGATGTTGGTGGGCTCGGTCGCGCTGTTCATTGTCAGTGTGGCGACAGGTGAGTTAAACGGATTCAGCTTCGGACAAGTCTCGACGCGTTCCTGGTTGGGACTCATCTATCTCATCACGTTCGGGTCGCTCGTCGGGTTTGTATCCTATGGCTGGCTCATACATAATGCGCCGGTATCCCTGTTCTCTACCTACGCCTATGTGAATCCGGTGGTGGCGGTATTTCTGGGCTGGCTATTGGCAGGCGAGGTGTTGAGTGCCCGCACTGTGCTGGCAAGCGCGATCATCATCGGGTCGGTGATCCTGATCAATTATGCGCGGCAGGTTGCGAATAAAAAGACAGCAATGGAAGTTGTTCCGGAAGAGATTGAGTGAGCGCGGGTAGTGAAGAAGTGAACAGTTATCAGTAAGTAGTGAGTCCTCCGCGGGATAAATCCTGCGGAGGTTTTGTCTTTTTAGCAGTCGAGATGCAATTAGTGTGTATAATGAAAATTAGGAAAAACCATGTCCAAAGACATCTTCATCTCCTACTCCCGCCGTGACACAGAATTTGTCGCCCGCCTCGCATCTGATTTGGATGCGCATGTCGCGGGCGTGTGGTTTGACCAGTCCACGATTCAGTTGGGGCAAAATTGGCACGACGAGATCATGGAAGGTATCCGTGAATGCAAAGCCTTTATATTGGTCTTATCGCCTGATGCGGCGGAATCAAAATATGTGCGCGAAGAAGTGAATAAAGCTCTGGAACTTGGCAAAACAATTTTCCCCATTCTTTATCGTCCTGGAAAATGGAACGATGAATTTGAAGCGCTGGTCAAAAATGTCCAAACGCTTGATCTACGCTCAGGCAGTTATACAGATAACTTCCAAAAACTGGTGGACGGTCTCATCGAGGCGGGTGCGGTGGGCACACATACCGAAAGACCTTTTCTTCGTCAATCCACCAAGACCCCGCTAAATATTGTGGTTAGCAAAGTCCCTGGCTGGGCATTTGCATGGAGTCTTGGCTGGCTGGTCTTTTGGGGCGTCGCAGTTGTATTTCTGGTGATTCTAGTTGCCAGCAGCAATGGGCTTCAAAGTGGTGACCTACTGAATTTTATTTTGATCCTGATATGCGGCGGAATTGGAGGCTTTGCTGGTGGATTGCTCGCTGGGCTATTCACCATGCTGACGCTGCGTCCCAACGCGCCCAGTATTTCATGGAAACATATGTCTCCCACGATTCGGATTTGGGGAATCAGCGGTCCACTTGGAATGATCGTATCGGGAATTATCACCGCCATCTTGCTGGGCATTGGAGCCATCAGTGTTCAAAGCGCTCAATCAGATTGCAATGGAGTTGGTTTCAGAGATTGCGTGGGACAAATTGTTGGCTCCGCACTAGGAGAAGCGATCGGAATCTTCATTATTACGCTATTAATATTCCTGCTCTTTGTGATTGCCGCATGGTTTCTCACGGGGATGTTCGCAGGCTGGCAGGCAGTTCGTCACATTCGCAAACTGGAACCGGGCATCACAAATAGCCAAGGCTGGAAAGTTTCAGCAGGTTGGGGCTGCGGAGCCATTGTCGCAGCAATTGTTATGTTTATATTACTTGGTGTTATTTCAAGTATATTAGGGCGGTAGCAAACGTTTGGAGCAATCCACATTCCACCCGGAAATAGACAAGACCTCCGCGGGAGTAATCCTGCGGAGGTCTTGTGATTTAGCAAAAGTACTTCAAAACTTCTAGTGTTTGATCGTCCCCTGCGCGACTTCCATGATCTCTTTTTTCGTGTCATAGACTCGCACCAGCTTGCCATCCTGCATTTGCAGGATGCGGTCCACATGCTGGCACATGCGTAGGTCATGCGTGACCATGATTCCGGCGCGATTATTTTCGTGAACCAACTTTGCAAACGTCTCAACAACTTGAAAGGCGCGTTCGGTATCCAGGGAGGCGGTCGGTTCGTCTGCCAACACCACGGCGGGATTATGAATCAGAGCACGCGCAATCGCCACGCGTTGTTGCTGTCCACCGGAAAGTTGAGCGGGAAGATTGTGCAGGCGATCGCTAAGTCCGAGGCGGGCAAGGATTTCGGCAGAACGGACGCGTCCGGCTTTATCGGCTTGCCCATTTAGGCGCAACATGAATTCCACGTTTTCCTGCGCGGTCAAGAACGGAATCAGGTTATTCGATTGAAACGTAAAACCGATCTTTTCACGGCGCAACTTCACGCGGCGTTTTTCGTTCATCTGCGCGAGGTCTTGTCCGTCGATGAGGACTTGTCCACTGGTGGGCGAAAGCAACGCCGCAAGGATCGAGAGCATCGTGGTCTTGCCTGATCCGCTCGGACCAACCAACGCGACGAACTCGCCAGAATGGACTTGAAACGAAACATTATCCACGGCATTGATGGTCGCGCCGTCTAAATCGAATGATTTGACCAGGTCTTTCACTTCGAGAGCAATTGAATTCATTTACATTATTCCTAACACTGGGCGGGAAGACCCCGCCCCTACAAGAAAGATTATCCTAACCGCAACGCTTTCAACGGCTCAATGCGAACCGCATAAATAATTGAAACCAATCCGCCTACGGGACCAATCAACAGCAATAAAATAATCGCCGCGAAGGAACGCACGCCATTGAATACAAATGGGATGGTGGGCGGGAGTCCCAGTGAGAAGAGATACGTGAACACGCCTCCAATCCCAACGCCGATGGCTGTTACGACAATAATTTGAATCACCGCCGCCCAACCGACAACGCCATTCGAAGAGCCGATGGCTTTCAACACACCGATCTGAGGAACCTTTTGCAGAATCTGAATTTGGAAAAAGCCGCCGATGACCAACACACCGATCAGCAGCGTAAAGAAACCCTGCGTTTGGACTGTCCCTTGTTGGGCGGAATAGCCGGGAATGTTGTTAATCGTCGTGTTGAGATCAGCAGCTTGAATTTTGGAGACCTGGTCTACGAGGCGAGTTTTCATGACTTCAACCTGGCTTGGGTCAGTCAGTTTGACAGCGATAATATTCGGGAACGGTATATCGCTATTCAAGTCCGCTGCGGATTGCGGACGGATCTTTTCCCACGTCGCAGGCGGGACAAAGACTGTCGGCTGGAAGAAATAAGATTGTCCAGCCACCACGCCAACAACGGTAAGCGTGAAGAATTTATCGTCCACGCCTTGTGTTGAGCGGATCTCGAGCGTATCACCGATTTTGATGCCCGACCGAAGCGCCACACCTCGATCGATAACAACCTCACGCGCCTCGCCGCCACGGAAGGCACGGCCTTCGAGCAAGGGCGGCATCCCGGGGCGGTCCGCTTCGACTCCGAGCATGGACACCTTCAACGGCTCTTCGAGCGAAACGATCTCAGTGTTGGAGGTGTAGATCGGACCGGCATCAGACACCCCATCCACGCGGCGAAGCGTACGAGCGGTATTCGTGTCGAGTCGACTCGCAGTGATGCTGTAATCCGATTTATCCAGAAAGACAATTAACTGCGCGTCGAGGTTGGCAACATATTGACGGTTGCCGTTGGCAAGCCCCTCGCCGAGCGCGGCAATGAACAACACCAGCAATGTGATCAAAGCGATCACCATGCTCACGAGCAAAAAACGCCCGCGGTTACGAAGCACTTCTTTGAGTGCCAGATAGAAAGCAAGAAATACATTTTTCATTTGATACTTTAGGGTGCTACAGGTCCATCGAAATTTTGATTCCAGTCCATACCCATCACGCCATGCAACAGCAGGTCGACAGACGGATGGTCGGCAATATCATCATAGTAATAGGGCAGACGAACAAGTCCATCCGGCGCGATCACAAAAGTCCCCGCCATTTGCAAAGCATCCTGTCCTTTGGGAGGCAGGTCGGTGTTCCAGCCTTTTTCCAGTTTCAAACGCCGGTTCGAGCGCCACACATTCAACGAAAGGAACGACTGCCACACGTTCGCGCGTTCCAATCCATAGGCTTGATACGCTTTCCGTTCGGGGTCAGCCAAGCACATCACGCCGGGCGCACGCTCGGCGCAAAATACCTTGGCTTCCTCGGGCGTACCCTGGGTGATAATCACCAAATTTAAATTCTTCGCTTTGAAATCCGGCAACTTGGTTACGAGATGATCCACCATCTCCTTGCATTGCGGGCACCCAAAGTGACGCGTGAAAGCCAGAAGCAGCACCTGCTGCTTCCAAAGCGAAGCCAGCCTTACCGGCTTGCCATCCACATCCTGCAACTCGAGGTCGGGCGCAGGATCATTAAATTTCAGATGAGCTAAATTTGACATCTACAATCATTCTCCTTCAACCCCCACAGTATATCATTTTGTTCATATTTTGCAAAGATTTTGCAAAACCGTAAGTTCTCAGGGTTAATTTCTACGCCAGGTCAATCTCCTGCCCCACCAACTTCTTTAATGCCCGCATCAAGCCAATTGGTTTGATCACTTTCAGATCGATCTGTTTCGCCCCCACAAACTTTGCAAAACGAATCAGTCCCCGCGCGAACGCCGAGATAAATGCGAGGTCTTTGATCGGCGCATCGTCTTCGTGCCAAAAACCTTTGATATCCAGCGTCATTGTCGTGCGGTCAAGTTTCGGATCGAGCCGCGCAACCAAGTCGTCGCCGTATAGAATCGGCAAAACATAGTATCCCCAGCGGCGCTTCTCAGCAGGTACATACACTTCCCACTTGTAATCAAAATCAAACAACTTCAGCGCCCGTCCGCGCGCGCTGACAATATCCAGCGAAGAAAGAAATGTGACTTCTTCCAATGTTGTTGTATCTTTTGGATTCCAGCCTTTGGGGACTTTCCCCTTTTCAAGCGACTCCAACGCTGCGACATCTTCTCCCAAAGCGAGATACGTTTCGCGTCCCCCCTCGATTTGGATCTGAGCAAACGCACCGGAGGCTTTTTGCGCCTCCATGATTTTCTTCACCTCCACTTGAGAATAATCGCGCCGCATGTAATTATTTAATTCAGGGCTGCGCATGGTCGACTCACGCTTCAGCCCCATAAACGCAACGGATTTCCGCACAAAAAATTCTTCAGCTTCCTTAAAGCTGGTAATGTAATCATATTCCTTCGGGGCAATATTTTCGCGAAAGTCATACACGCGGCTAAACCCGTCACGGTGATGCATCATCAACTCGCCGCACAGCCACATATCATACAAGATCAAAGATGTTTCTTTGCGCCCACGATAATTCCAAGCCGCAACGCGTTCCCCTTCAAAGTCACGGTTACCCAGTGGACCGCGCATACGTAATTCTGCTCGAACATGCTCAAACAAATCTTTATTCGATAGTACAAAATTCTCCACCTGCTTGTCATGGGCACGCCCTTCCATATGTAAACGCCAATATGGAAGCTCAGACATGGGATACATCGCCAGCCAGCCGCCATAATCAAAAAACTCGCGGTCTTCGTATGCGACTTTATACAAATATTCGGGCTTGTAATCCAATACCCGGCTGTGCAACACAATATCCTGACTCCGCGCCGCCACATTCAACGGATCCAATTGCACAGCTTCACATGTGCGGATCGCTTGTGCAGTCCCTTTCTTGCCCTTCCAACGGCGACCGGGCCACAATCCCTGCTTGCCTAATACGAATCGACGTGCGGTTTGTTGAGAAATAATAATCATACGTTGATACGGTCGCCTCTCGTTGCGGGAATTGATACTACTAAAAAATGCACATCGACATTCGATTTATTCTTGAACTGGTGTTTTACCTGCGGAGGGATTTCAAGTCCCTGGCCTTTGCCCAAAACCACTTCATGGTCTTCAAAGATCATCGTCCCTTGACCTTCGAGAACATAAAAGAATTGACGTGCCACATTGTGATAGTGCATCACTTCCGCGCCGCCCGGCGGAACACGTTCTTGAATCACGCTCATGTCATCACGTTTGAGCAAATGCCAGCCGTCATTGATCTCGCCCCAAATATAATGTTCTGCGTTCTCAACGGAAATTGTCATACCGCCAATTTTAGCACAAACATTCTAAGAAAGAAATCTTTACCCCATTTCAGAAAACAAAGAACAGACCAACCTTAAGCAGTAGCGTTAACTTTCTCGATCATACGGCAAAACGAACAGAAATCATCGGTCGAAGTAGGCTGTCCACATTTTGGGCAGGGATGCAAATGTGCGCGCTCAATATTTTGTTCGATGAACAATTCCCCCGTTTTGCGCGCTTCCAAAAATCTCAGATAAAAAGTCAGCTTCGCACCGGGGCGAGTCGTTTCAAGTTGATTTAGCAATTCCTTGTAATAAATGGACTGTGACCCCTCAGCAAACGGACACTCTTCATAAATATATTCGATCTTGCGCAGCAGACAATATGCCGTCATCTCACGCTCGTAAAAGCGACACAAAGGCTTGACCTTGCGCGCCAACCCATCGGAAGATGGCAGAACCGGTCCCTGTCTCAACAAGAACTCGCTTGCCCACGAGAGTGTGTTGCCAAATAACACAGCCGCCTCGTCGTCAAGATTATGGCCCGTCGCGAGCACATCATACCCAAGGTCCCGTGCGACGCGATTCATCTCGTGGCGTTTCGCCAATCCGCACACGGCACACGGCTTACCATATCCACGATGTGATTTATCCGCCATCACGGGAATGGGCTGCCCATATTCTTTTTCTATATCTACAACATGCAGTTTGAGTTGATGTTCATCGGCAAATTTTTGAGCCAGCCGCTGCGACTCATGCGAATAATTAATGCCCTCATCAATGCCGAGTCCCAGATAAAGCCCATCCGCCCGATAACCCAATCGCACCAGAATATCCCACAGCCCGAGCGAATCCTTGCCACCCGAAACTGCCACCAGGATCTTCTCGTGATGCGTGAACATCTCATATTTTTTGATAAAGCGCTCGGTTTGCTCAGGCACCCATTCAAGGTAGTGTTCCTTGCATAACGCCAGCTTATGCTGACGCATATTGACCGAAGCTTTACTTCCACACTTTTTACATTTCATAAATATCTGCTCGTCATTGCGAGGAGGACTTTAGTCCGACGAAGCAATCTCCTCGTTAATGTTGGAGATTGCTTCGGGCTAACGCCCTCGCAACGACATAGAGCCTCCAGAGATCACCGCGATCAACTTCACCACATCGCCATCCTTCAAAATCTCATCATCGAGGATCATTTCCCCATCGCGCGTGGCGATCACCGATTCAGATAGCACATTGATCTTCTTCAACGAATCCAACAGCGTCATCCCCGGCTTCACTTCATGCTCTTTATCGCGCAAAATTAATTTCACAGTCATGTTTCGATTTTATCATGGTCATAAGATGCGCCTTGACACACATCACCCATTGACGTAGCATAGTCCCATGCGAATCGGAATGATGGCAGATGCCTACAAACCCTACGTCAGCGGCATCACAACCTACATTGACTTGAACAAACGCGCCCTTGAAGATGCGGGACACGAAGTGTATGTATTTACCTTCGGTGATCTCGATCATCAGGATGAAGAAGACCGCGTCATTCGCAGCCCGGGCCTGCCTCTAGCTGACACCGGCTTTTATCTTTCACTGAGATATACCAACCACGCCCGGAAATTACTCCAAACCATGGACGTGGTCCATGTCCACCATCCGTTCCTCAGCGGACGTCTCGCCCTGCGCTACTGTCTCCGCAAGCAAATTCCTGTCGTCTTTACCAACCACACACGTTACGATCTCTACGCCCAGGCACGCCTGCCCAAAATGCCAGAGGAAGTCAGCCTTGGCTTATTGCAAGCCTACATGCCCGATTTCTGCGAGGCAGTGACCATGGTGATCTCGCCCTCCGAGGGCATGAAAAGGATCCTGCGTGAGTTCAAGGTGGAAAGCCCTATTGAGGTCGTACCCAACGGCACCAACTTACAACCCTTCCTCAAGGCAACTCCAATTTCGCGCGCAGAATTTGGGTTCACACCAGAAGACACGATCCTGATTTACGCAGGTCGCATCGCCCCCGAGAAGAATATGGAATTCCTGCTCAAAGCCTTTGGCGGCGTAGCGCGGACCATCCCCAACGTTTACTTGCTGATCGTCGGCGGCGGACAAAAAGAACACGAGGAAGAATTAAAGCTGGCAGCCAGCGCACTTCATTTAGATGACCGCATCCGCTTTACCGGGATGGTCTCCAAAGACAAACTCCCCGCTTATCTCGCGATGGGCGATATTTTTGTCACCGCTTCGGTCACTGAAGTCCATCCCTTCTCGGTGATCGAAGCCATGGCAACCGGACTCCCCACTGTAGGGATTCACTCCCCCGGCGTCAGCGACTCGATCACCGATGGAGTCTCCGGCTTGCTGTCCATTGAAGATATGGCATCCTACACCGCCAAACTCATGTACCTCTGCTTGCATAAAAACCTGCAAAAAGAATTTGGCGCGGAAGCGCGGAAAGCCTCCGAGCAGTTTTCCATCGAACGCACGACCAAGCTCATGCTAGGACATTACTCACGTCTGATTCAAAACACCAAACCTATTAAACAAAAATTCGACGAGCGCCTGATGTCCATTCTGGAAGAATTCCTAAAATGAGTCACAACCAGCGCATCGGCAAATGGGGCGAAGATACCGCCGTCGAGCACCTCACAAAACGCGGCTATGAAATCATCGCCCGCAATGTGCGAACTCCCTATGGCGAAATCGACATCATTGTTCAGCAAGGCGACATTACCATCTTCATCGAAGTCAAAACGCGGACATCGAATAAAATGGGCTTGCCGGAAGAATCCATTACGCCGCGCAAACGCAAACACATGCTCGCCGCCGCGGACCATTACGCCGCGGAGCATGCGATTGATCACTGGCAAATTGATGTGATCGCGATCGAAGGCAAACCTGGGTCAGAGCCGAAGATCACTTATTTTGAGAATGCGATTTAGTCCAAAGCAATCAAAGAGTTGAGTTCAATATGAAAATTTCCGAAAAGACGCCAAAAGCTTTCTCCCATCACGAACTATTGGAAGCCTGTTCACTAACCGGCTGTCCTGTTTGTCGAGTGGGCGCGCAGACCGTTCGGCGCTATCTGAAATCGTTATTCTATGAATATGTCAATGACCTGGATATGCGCGCAAATCTGGTGAAGAGTCTTGGGTTCTGTGGAGAACATGTCCAGCTTTTGTTGAGTCACAAAATCGCGGATACGTTGGGCGCCTCCATCATTTACGAACATCTTGTAAAAGTCATCTTACGGGAATTTCCGAAGGATTCGCAATCGAAAGAACTCAGCCGCAAGATCAGCAAGTTCGTCAGTGCATCGGAAGGACTGGGAGAATGTTTAGCCTGCACTCACAGGAATGAAACCATCAACTACACCTTGAACCAAATGAGCACCGCACTTAGCGATGCAGTACTTCGAGAGGCGCTCGAAAAATCGGACGGCTTATGTATGAAGCATCTGTCACAACTATTAGGAAAGCCACAAAAGCCAGATGAGATCGATTTTCTGTTGACGCTTACTAGAACCAAACTCGAAGCGCGGCAGGCTGAAATGGCAGAAGTGATTCGCAAGAATGATCATCATCACAGTTCAGAGAAGATCACGGAAGATGAAGCGCTCGCCTGGAGAAAATCCATGAGTATGCTTGCGGGTGTGAGTATCAGCCCCACCGGCGAGAAGCATGAGTGAAATTACACATTTTGAGAATGTAATTTGCACTGGGTCATGCTGAGAAAATGACTAGAACTATGAACAGACATTTCGCAAGACAAATCTCACTTGGGATATGGGTAATTGTAATAATCTTATGTGCAATCTTTGTTTGGAGGCTGATTCCCGAGGATGCACAATCAAGGGATCATAGAAATCCAGGTTACCCCAGTAGTTATGGAGATTGGGTGGATTATCAAATCAACCCGGAAACGATTCTTGGGTCGCTTGATCGAGGGGATAGAGATGTATTTACGCCCATCATGTCAACTCCAAACCCCGACTCACCATTGTTACCTTCTGGCTCCATACCCTGGAAACAATTAGATTATTTGAAAATTGCTAATGCCCTGAGCCAATATGTGTGGAATGAACCTTTGGACTTGAAAAACTGGAGTATTTACTACCTTTCATTACATAGAGAGTGCCAAGACAACCCTGTGGGATTTGACTACATGGAAATCACTTACTACAAAATAACAAAAATGAATTGGCCAAATATCTACCCTACACGACATATCTCGATATATCCCCTTGCCAGCTTAGTAAGTACAGGAAGCTCATCAGATTTCGCTTCCCGATATTTTGCAGGAAGTAATCAAATTGATTTTACAAAATTCAATGTTACCGCTGATGATGCTCTTCAAACAGCCGAAGAAAATGGTGGTAAAGAGGCTCGTAAACAAATTAAAAACAACTGCTCAATATTAATAAACGCACCTCTTCGTGAAAATGAATATGGCTGGGGCGTATCTTATTATTTCGATGCGAATTTCGAAATAAGCATTAACCCGTATACGGGCAGTTTTAGGATTCTCACTGGAGGTAAGTAATCGTTCATGATTATTCAAACACACCATTTGCCCCTCATCCTAATCGTCGGACCCACCGCCGTTGGCAAAACGGAAATTGCGATTCAACTTGCCGAACGCCTCAATGGCGAGATCGTCTCTGCTGATTCGCGTCTCTTTTATCGCGGTATGGATATTGGGACCGCCAAGCCCTCACGCGAGGAACAAGCGCGCGTGCCGCATCATTTGATCGATATCGCAAATCCAGATGAAATCTTGAGTCTCGCTGTCTTCCAACAGAAGGCACATGCGATTATCGCTGATATTCACACGCGCAAAAAATTACCACTGCTGGTCGGAGGCACTGGACAATACGTCCGTGCCGTGACTGAGGGCTGGACTCCGCCTGAAGTGAAGCCTGATGAAGATTTGAGAAATGAATTAGAAAAGCAAAAAGAGGAGAACGGGATATATTGGTTACACGAAAAACTAAAAGAACTTGATCCGGTTTCGGCGGAGAAAATCGATGCGCGAAATTATCGACGCACGATCCGTGCGCTCGAAGTGATCATGACCACCGGCAAAAAATTCTCCGAGCAACGCGGACAAATCGACTCGCCTTATCAACTCATCACTATTGGATTGATGCGTCCGCGCGCGGAGTTGTATGCCAGGGTCGATGCGCGGATCGAAGCGATGTTCGCCAACGGCTTTTTGGATGAAGTGAAAAGTTTATTGGCAAGCGGTTACTCACCTGCCCTGCCAACACTGTCTGCCATTGGATATCGTGAATGTATCGAAGTGCTCGAGGGCAAGCTAAAGGTTGAAGAGGCGCAGCAACTCATCGGTCGTGCGACGCGGGTCTTCGTCCGCAGGCAGGCAAATTGGTTCAAAGAGTCCGATCCGAATATTTATTGGTATCCAGTCAAAGAGGGCGTCGTGAATGAAATCGAAAGCAATATCCGCCAATTAGTTGACTTTTGATTCTGCATTGTATATACTGGAAACATCTTGTAAAAGAGGAGACATCATGAACGATAAACCGTGGCTTGCTCATTACGACAAAGGGGTTCCGCAAACGTTTGAAATTCCAAGTGTGCCGCTTTTCAATTTTTTGGACGAATCTGCTCGTAAATATCCTGACCGCGCCTGTACGATCTTTAAGGGCGCGGTTATTACTTACAAGGAGATGAGTGCGATCAGCGATCGCATTGCGGCAGCGCTGGTGGATATGGGCTTGAAAAAAGGTGACCGGGTGGGCATCTTCATGCCGAATTCGCCGCAATTCGTGATGGTCTTTTTTGGCATTCTGAAAGCGGGTGGCGTGGTGGTGGCGACCAACCCTCTTTACACGGCGCCGGAGATCGAGCATCAAGCCAGCGATGCGGGCATCGAGTATATGTTCGTGATGACGAACTTTTACAACACGATCAAGAAGGCGCAACCCAAAACCAAAATCAAGAAATTGATCGTGACCAATCTCAAAGAAACCCTGCCGCCTTTGACACGCGTTTTGTTCACGCTACTCCGCGAGAAAAAAGGCGGATTCAGGATCGAGGGCGGACTCAAAGACGGCGATATCTGGCTTCAGGATCTACTCGCCAAACATAAAGACGCGCCTCGTCCCAAGCTGGAAGTTGGTCCTGACGATACGGCTTTGTTCCAATACTCAGGCGGGACCACGGGCGTTTCAAAAGGTGCGGTGGCAATGCATCGCAATGTAGTTGCGAACGCTTTGCAGATCAAATCCTGGATGACCGGTCTGGATGAAGGCAAGGAAGTGGTCCTCATGGCGATCCCGCTGTTCCATGTCTATGGCATGGTGGCAGGCATGAGTTTCGCTATGGCAACCGGCGCCAGCATGGTGATGGTGCCAAACCCGCGTGACCTGAAAGACGTGCTGGAAAATATTGCCAAATATAAAGCGACCATTTTCCCCGGCGTGCCAGCCATGTACAACGGCATCAACAATCACCCGGATGTGAAAGCTGGCAAATATGAACTTTCATCCATCAAGGCTTGCATCTCAGGTTCAGCGGCTTTGATGCGTGAGACCAAAGATCAATTCGAAAAACTGACCGGCGGAAAAGTCTTCGAGGGCTACGGTCTCTCCGAAGCACCAACCGCCACGCACTGCAATCCCCTAATGGGCGAGAATAAGACCGGCTCGATTGGTATGCCTCTGCCCAACGTGGAAGTGAAACTCATCAGTCTCGATGATGGCGAGACCGAATTACAGCAGGGTGAGATCGGCGAGATCATCATCCATGGTCCACAGGTGATGAAAGGCTATCACAATATGCCCACGGAGACCGCCAACACGCTCCGCACCATGAAGGACGGCAAGGTCTGGTTGTTCACCGGTGATATCGCCCGCATGGACGAAGACGGTTACTTCTACATCGTTGACCGCAAGAAGGAATTGATCAAACCGGGCGGCTATCAAGTATGGCCCCGTGAAGTGGAAGAAGCGTTGATGGATCACCCGAAAGTGATGGACGTAGGCGTGGCAGGCATCCCCGATCCGTATCGCGGCGAAACCGTCAAAGCCTGGATCGTTTTGAAGCCCGGCGAAACCGCCACCGAGGAAGAGCTAAAGGCTTTCTGTAAAGAACGCTTAGCCGCTTATAAAGTACCCACCCACTATGAGTTTAGATCTGAGTTGCCAAAAACAACCGTCGGAAAAATTCTGAGGCGCGAGTTGGTGAGGCAACATAAGGAAGAAAGTAAGTAGGTGAAGTACACAAGTAAACAGGTATACAAGTAGACAGGTACACAAGTATGAGTGTAAAAAAGAGCCCTGCTTTTGGCGGGGCTCTTTTCGTGTCTAGGTGTTTACTTGTCTACTTTGTTTACTTACTTCACGGTATCTGCGGCGTTCCACTCTTCTTGGGAAATGGCGGCGGGAAGATCTTTTCGAACTCTTCGCGTGAGATCGATTCCACTTCAAGGAGTTTTTGCGCAACCAAATCCAGTTCCTTGCGATACTTGGTCAGCAATTTCTTGGTGACTTTGTACGAATCGTCCACGAGTTTGCGGACTTCGGTATCGATCTTTTGAGCAACTAATTCTGAGTAATCACGTTGTTCAGAGATCTCGCGCCCAAGGAAGATCATTTCTTCTTTTTGACCGTAGGTCATCAGACCCATTTCGCTGGACATGCCCATGCGAGTCACCATCATGCGCGCCATTTGCGTGACGCGCTCAATGTCATTCGAGGCGCCGGAGGTAATATCGTCAAAGACGAGCTCCTCGGCAACCCGTCCGCCGAGCAAGCCGACCAATGCGGCAGTCATCTTCTTGCGGGAGGTCAGGATACGATCATCATCAGGGCGATACCATGTAAGACCGCCAGCCTGTCCGCGACCGACAATGGTGATCTTTTGAACAGGATCCGCTTCAGGGACGGCGTTCATCGCGATGGCATGACCAGCCTCATGGTAGGCGATGATGCGCTTCTCTTCTTCCGAGATCAAACGGGACTTGCGTTCAGGCCCCATGACCACGCGCTCAATCGCTTCTTCCATATCTGACTGACCGATTGATTTTTTGTTACGGCGTGCAGCCAGGATGGCGCCTTCATTGACCAGGTTCTCCAGGTCGGCACCCACAAAACCGGGTGTACCGCCTGCGATCGTGCCCAAGTCCACAGAGGGTTCCAGGGGCTTGCCTTTCACATGGACCTTGAGAATTTCTTCGCGGCCCTTGCGATCAGGGCGGTCAAGAGTCACACGGCGGTCAAAACGGCCGGGGCGCAACAATGCCGGGTCAAGAATGTCGGGACGGTTGGTCGCAGCGATAATGATCACATTCGTATCTGTGTCAAAGCCGTCCATTTCGACGAGCATTTGGTTCAGGGTTTGTTCACGTTCATCATGTGAACCGCCGAGTCCAGCACCGCGCTGACGACCTACGGCATCAATTTCATCGACGAAAATAATACAGGGGGAATGTCGTTTGGCTTGATCGAACAAGTCACGGACGCGGCTGGCACCGACGCCCACGAACATTTCCACAAATTCAGAACCGGAGATGGAGAAGAACGGCACACCAGCTTCGCCCGAAACGGCTTTGGCGAGCAGGGTCTTGCCAGTTCCAGGAGGTCCAACGAGCAAGACGCCCTTCGGAATACGCGCGCCAAGCTGAATGAACTTCTGCGGTTCCTTGAGGAACTCAACGATCTCTGCCAGTTCCTGCTTGGACTCATCCGCACCAGCTACATCTTGAAATGTAACCGTGGGATGTTCGCCGCTGAACATGCGCGCGCGGGATTTGCCGAACGACATGGCGGCGTTGTTCGAGCCCTGTGCCTGACGGAAAATAAACCAGAACACGCCCACCATCAACAGGAGCGGCAACAGGTATACAAGGAAGCCGCCCAGCGCACCTTCCCAAATGGAGGGGGCTTCAACTTCGATCTTGATGTTCTCAGCTGAAAGTTGTTCTGGGGTTACGCCGAGACTGATCAACTGATCGACCAGCGTGGCGTTGGATTCTTTATAGGACTGCACGCCCGTTTGGGTCTTGGCTTCATCGCCGGTCTTATACATGACGCGTAAACTGCCGTCATTTTGGATGACGATCTTGTTAACACTGCCGGATTTGATCGCCTGCGCCACTTCACTGATCGTCAACGGAGATGTAACTTTAGACTCACGTTGAATAGCCGTCACCACCATGGCAACGACTGCCACAACCAGCAGAAGGGTTACGATAAAAGATTGGTTTCTAGGATTCACACTGCCTCCATAATAATTCCAGCCAAGATTATACCAACATGGGGTATTCAGGAATAGCCCACCGAAAAGTTTTATATACTACTCTAATAATCCTATTTCAAGGGTTACGGCTTGGACTAATAAGGATGCCCAGCTCTTACTTCAAGATCAATTCCACCGGGCAATGGTCAGATCCCAGCACATTTTCGTGAATAATCACGTCTTTTACCCGGTCTACCAACGCTTCGGAAACAAGGAAATAGTCCAGCCGCCAGCCGACACCCCGCTCGCGCGCATTGCTGATATAGGTCCACCAGGTGTATTGAACCCGTTCAGGATACAACTTGCGGTAAATATCTACAAAACCGTGGTCAAGGAACTTTTGCACCCACTCACGTTCTTCGGGCAGAAAACCGGAATTTTTTTCGTTTTGCTTGGCGTTTTTCAGGTCAATGGGCATGTGGGCCGTGTTGAAATCGCCGGTGATAATGATGCTTTCCCCTTTTGCATGCAACTCGTCACAGATATCGAGCAACCGTCTATAGAAATCGAGCTTATAGTCCACACGCGCCTGTCCGCGTTGGCCGTTCGGGAAGTAAATGTTGAAGAGCCGGAAACCAGCCTGGAGCGTAGAGATGACGCGGCCTTCCACATCGAAGCGTTCTTCGCCCAATCCTATCTGAAAAGCGGCCGGCGCATTTTTATGGAAAGTCGCCACACCGCTGTAACCGGGCTTTTGCGCAGGGTTCCATAGATACGGAAGGCGCAAAGAGCCAGCTTGATCTTCGGTCAGCTGGCTTGGGCTGGCTTTCACTTCCTGCAGGCACACTAGATCGGGCTCTTGTTCCCAAGCCCAATCTAATGAATTTTTCTTGAGCGCGGCGCGCACGCCATTAACGTTCCATGTAATTATTTTCATTGGTTTCACTTTATGGTAAACTACTCTCAGGTAAACAAATGACCACGAATATGAAATGTATTCTTTGCATTGAAGACGAGCCTGAAATGATTGATTTGATTCGGTTGATCTTGGGGCGACGTGGGTTTGAAGTAAAAGGTGCCACGGGTGGTGTGGAAGGTTTAAAAATGGTTCGCGAGGTACAGCCGGATCTGGTGTTGTTGGATCTGATGATGCCTGATATGGATGGTTGGGAAGTATACCAACAAATAAAAGCCGATGAAAAAACAAAAGGCATTCCGGTCATCGTCGTCACCGCCAAGGCGCAAAGTATCGACAAAGTGCTGGGCTTGCACATCGCCAAAGTGGACGACTACATCGCCAAGCCCTTCAGTCCGCAAGACCTGCTCAACAGTATCGAAAAAGTTCTACAGAAAGCATAAACGAGGCGATCACCGCCTCGTTTTCAATTCGACATTATGCCCAAACTTATCACCATCGAAAACAAAAACCGGAAGATCGACAGTCTGCCGCGCATCAAATATTGTGACACCTTTCTCACCCAATTGCGTGGATTCACTTTCCGTCCCCGCCTCGGACTGGACGAGGGCCTGCTCCTGGTTGGGACGCGTGATTCACGCCTCGACTCTTCCATCCATATGCTGTTCGTTGCGTTTGACTTGACCGTTATCTGGATCAACTCTGAGCTGCAGGTCGTGGATAAGATCATCGCAAAATCATGGCGCCCGGCGTACTTCTCCAAACAGCCTGCCAGATATGTGCTTGAAATTCATCCTGAACGTTGGGCTGACTATGAAATTGGCGACACGGTACAATTCAAGGATGCGTAAGCTCACCTCCCTTCTTCTATTATTCATCATATTCGTTGCAGGTCTCGCCAGCCAGCCCGTTGCCGCACAAGCTAGCGGACCTGTGTATATTGTTCAACCCGGCGATACTTTCTATTCGATCGCCAATCGGTTCAACATTACCTTTGATGAACTGCTCACGGCAAATGCAGGGATCGACCCAAACGTCTTATCGCAAGGTCAACAAATCGTCATCCCCGGGCTAGAGGGATTATCCGGCGTCCTCGATACTGAGATCATTGCTTTCGGTGATTCGCTGCGGAGTTTGAGCAAGCGCACCCAGGCTTCTGACGAACAACTGATCAAGCTCAATCGGCTTGTCAGCCCAACAGAGTTATATGTAGGGATCAGCTTGATCATTCCAAAACAAGAGGGTCAGCAAGACTTAAACACCCGCATCAGCGCCGGAACAGGCGAATCGTTGTTGGAGTTGGCAATCAAACAAAACAGCGATCCGTGGACTCTCTCCGCGATCAATAAACAAAAAGGCACCTGGGATACCCTACCCAATGATGTGTTGTACTCGCCCACAAGCGGTGAAGGACTAGCCACGGGGTTACCTTCTACATTCATAAGCGCCAGCATCGAACCGCTCCCCATGGTGCAGGGTGACACAGAAGTGATCCGCGTGCAAACACAAAACAATGCGCCCGTGTCGGGCTTGTTGGTGGAAAGTCCGTTGCACTTTTTTCAAACAACGGATGAACAAGTTGCACTGCAAGGCGTACATGCATTATTGGAACCGGGTGTTTATCCATTAAAATTGCAGACTACCCTGCCAGATGGCAGCAGCCAATCTTTTGAACAAATGGTGCTGGTTACAAAGGGCGATTATTATAATGAAGAGCTCAATGTACCCGCCGATACGATTGATCCGGCTGTGACCGAGCCTGAGAACAAAAATATTTTTGCGATCACCAGCCCCTTTACGCCAACAAAATATTGGGATGGAATCTTCAGCTCCCCGGCAGTGTACCCTGACCAATATACATCCCGCTACGGGACACGCCGAATTTATCATGGCATTGGCACCGATTTAACAATTACCGGATTCCATACCGGCTTGGATTTTGCTGGTGGAACTGGTTTACAGATCTTTGCACCCGCTGCGGGAAAGGTAGTATTCGCCGCGCCATTAACTGTCAGAGGCAATGCCACAATTATTGATCATGGGCTTGGCGTATATAGTGGTTTTTGGCATCAATCAGAACAATATGTCCAGGTCGGTGATATGGTGACACAAGGTCAGGTAATTGGGTTGGTAGGTGGAACCGGTCGCGTCACTGGTCCTCATCAGCATTGGGAAGTGTGGGTGAACGGCATCCAGGTGAATCCGCTGGATTGGCTGACTCAGGCTTACCCGTAGAAACGAAGCGTTGCACTTCATCCATGTTTATGCTACACTCGTGAAAATTTCGGAGGTTGCCGTGTCAAATGCTTCAGTCGTAAACTCATTAAAGCAGAGCGATATTTTCTATCAATTTACGCCGACCCAACTTGAGTTGGTCGCGAATATTTGCCAGGAAGCAACCTATCAGAAAGATGACCTGATCTTTAAAGAGAACAGCGGTAATAAAGAGTTGTATGTCATCATTCAAGGCGAAGTGGATATCATTGTGGACCCTTCGTTGATAAGCTCCGCTGAGGATGGCATTGAAAATAAAGTCATTGCAACCATGCGACGCGGTCAATCATTCGGGGAAGTTGCACTGGTTGACGAAGGGCTGCGGTCTGCATCTGCTTGTGCTTCGCAGAAAGATACCCGGCTGCTCATTATTCCGCGTGATAAATTAATCATGCTATGTGAGACTTATCCACAGCTAGGCTACCGCTTAATGTATAATCTGGCAGCCGATTTGGCAATGAAGATCCGGAACACCGACCTGCGTATCCGGGAGCAACTACTTTATCGGTCGCATGATAAAAAATAATCCCATAACAGCTACTTGACCCCTTGCTAAAATTCACGTACTATTAGACGTTAATATCCTGTCTGACCTAGTCAAACAGGTTAAAGTACACCATTTTTGAGTCGCGAGAATGATTACATGATTTCTCCGGCTCTTGGAGTTAATGGAAACAAGATTCTCGTCAAAGGAGGTGGTGCCGACTACTGCGCATGGTCTGCCTATCGTCGTATCCAATTTGGATATAAAAAAGAATTACCTAACTATTTTCGGAGGAGTAAGAAAATGAAACGCTTGTTTAATTTGATGGCACTATTGGTGCTCGCCAGCCTGGTGCTCGCCGCCTGCGGCGGTGCTGCCGCCACTGAAGCACCTGCTGCTGCAACTGAAGCGCCCGCTGCCGCCACTGAGGCGCCTGCCGCCGCAACTGAAGCCCCTGCTGCTTCCATGGGTGTTCTCAAGATCGTCTCGAGCTTGCCCATGACCGGTTCTTCCCTAACCCAGACTCAAACTATCGTAAATGCCATGCAGTTGCGCCTTGAACAGGCCGACTACAAAGTCTGCGGTGGTTCCTATACGATCGAATACGAAGCCTGGGATGACGCCTCTGCCGCTCTCGGCAAGTGGGATCCCGCTGTTGAAACTGAAAACGCCAATAAGGCTGCTGCTGATTCTTCCATCGTTGCGTACCTCGGTACGTTCAACTCCGGCGCTGCCAAGTTGTCCATTCCGATCTTGAACGCTGCTGGACCTCTCACCATGATCTCGCCTGCCAACACCAACCCTGGTTTGACCAAGGCTGATAAGGATCTGCCTGGTGTGACCGATTCCTACTACCCGACCGGCATCCGCTCCTACTCACGTGTTGTTGCGGCTGACGATATTCAGGGCAAAGTTGCTGCCAACTTCGTAAAATCCCTCGGCGCCGCCACCGTCTACATTCTTGATGACCAGGAATTGTACGGTAAGGGTGTTGCAGATGTGTTCGAAGCCACCGCCAAGGAAATTGGCTTGACCGTCGTTGGTCACGAAGGTATTGACCCCAAGGCTGCTGACTACAAAGCTTTGATGACCAAGATCTCCACCAGCAATGCTGGCGGTCCACCCGATGCGATTTACGTTGGTATGGTTGTTGATAACAACGCCTCCCAATTGCTGAAGGACAAGGTCGCGATCATGGGTGACAATACCAAGGTCAAGTACGTCGGACCCGATGGCATCCAGACTCAGGCTTTCATTGACGGCGCTGGTGCAGATGTTGCTGAAGGTGTTTATGCATCTGTGGCTGGTGTTGCGCTCGACAAATTGCCCCCGGCTGGTTTGCAGTTCGTGAAAGACTACACCGCCAAGTTCGGCGCTTTGACCGAGCCCTACGCTGTTTATGGTTATGAGACCATGAACGTAGCTCTTAAAGCCATTGAAGATGTCTGCGCCGCTGGTGGCAAACCCACCGATCGCGCTGCGATCAACACTGCTGTTTTCGCTATCAAGAACTTTGACGGCGCTCTCGGCACCTGGTCGTTCGATGCGAACGGCGATGCCAGCTTGACCGACATGACCTTCTATCAAGTCAAGGGCGGTGCGTACGCACCCGTCGGTACGTTCAAGTAATAAATCTCTCGTAGTTCGGGGGGCGGCATATTTTGCCGCCCCCATCTTTTTCGAGGAGTAGGACTTAATCATGGAAACCCCAAAAAAGAAGTTCAACTGGCGACGCCTCGGCACTGCGGCAATTGTGCTTTATATTCTGTTTCTTCTTGGCCCCATCGCAGGCCTCGACGTACCTGCCGTCGCCCAGGCGATCAAGGCTAATCCGTTACAACTGGTTCAATTTCTGATCATCGGTCTCGCCAACGGCGCGATCATCGCAATCATCGCCCTCGGATATACGATGGTGTATGGAATTATCGAGCTGATCAACTTCGCACATGGCGATGTATATATGATCGGCGTTTTTACTTCACTAACTGTTCTATCGGTGACTGGCACACTGGAAAGCAAGGATCCTGCCAGGATCGTTTTTGGAATCATACTAGCTCTCGTAGTAGCAATCGTTGTGTGCGCAACACTTAACGCAACCATCGAACGACTCGCCTACCGGCGCCTCCGCAACGCCCCGCGCCTGGCCCCATTAATTTCAGCGATCGGTATGTCCTTCATTATTGAAAATATCGGCTTGATGTGGGCTGCACAAGCCTGGTTGGTCCCTTCATTCGGAACAACCGGCGGGGCATCGCAAAAAGTTTTTCCGGATATGCTCAGCGCACTATTCAAAGCCAGTGGAATTAATGGCGGCGATGTTAATCTGCTGGCTTCAACCAGCATTGCTCTACGATTAACTGTAAAAGACGTAATGGTTTTTGTTTTAGCCATCGCTCTAATGATCGGTCTATATTACTTTGTCCAGAAGACACGGCTCGGAAAAGCCATGCGTGCCACCGCCCAGAATCGCGATGCGGCAAAAATGCTTGGCATTGACATCGACCGGGTCATCTCTGCTACCTTTCTAATCGGCGGCGGTCTCGCCGGTGCCGCGGGATTAATGGCAGGTTTGTATAACAATACAGCCTGGTGGTTTATGGGCTTCCGTGCCGGTTTGCAATCATTCACAGCCGCAGTCTTGGGTGGAATTGGCAATATCACCGGCGCAATGCTGGGTGGATTTTTGATCGGTTTGCTCGCTTCATTCAGCGATGGCTACTTGAACGCGCGCTGGACAAACTCATTGGTTTTTGCTACGCTCGTACTTATTCTCCTATTCCGTCCCACCGGTTTACTTGGTGAACAAACGGGTCAAAAAGCCTAAGAGGTGCATCCATGAAAATCAATCGATCAGGCATCACCTTCGGTATTATTGGCGGACTGCTCACCTTCCTTTTCGGAGGCTGGTCTGTGGCGGTAATTGGCACGTTAATGGGCGTTGGACTTGGGCTCGGGTTAGGCGGAAAATTTGAACGAAAAGACCCGTTTAAAATCGTTATGGCTGTCCTGCCCACTGCCCTGGTAGCTGGCGCCATTTTAGTGGGGTTCAGTCTGTATCAAAACAATTTCGTTCAGCACGCCATTGGCAAACAACCCGCCAAAGCAAATATTGTTTTGTACGGTAATCTAATCGGCTTTTTGGGTGCTGTTCTATTTACAGCACTACTTGCCGGGTTACATGGGCTTTCTGAAAAGCAGGAACAGCGCTGGAAGATGGTTCTGCTGGCTGTGATGATTATTGCATTCCCATTTGTAGACAAACTCACCTCCTTGCGCTGGACAGCCCAGATCATTTTCGCCTTGATATACGTAATCCTGGGTCTGGGTCTTAATATCGTCGTTGGATATGCGGGCTTGCTTGACCTGGGTTATGCGGCGTTCTTCGCCATCGGCGCATATACCACTGGCATTCTATCTTCCCCTCAACATAACATCCATATGAATTTCTGGCTGGTAATTTGGATCGCCGCTGGCATGGCTGCGATCTGGGGCTTTATGCTCGGTGCACCAACCCTGCCCCTTAGAGGAGATTACCTTGCGATCGTCACCCTTGGTTTTGGTGAGATCGTGCCAGTCCTCTTCAAGAACCTGATCGACGTGACCATCAAAGAACCGTTTACCTGCTGGATCTTGCCAATGTTCAAGATCCAGACATCCTGCATCACGTTTTTGGAACATATGGACCTGACAGCCGGTGAAAAAGGCATTAGTCCCATTGGTCGTCCAGTGCTTCCATTTATCGGCGAGTTCAAATCGTCAAACCCGATCCCGTGGTACTTTCTGATCATTGTGATCATCCTGCTTTCCGTCTTCATCATTCGCCGCCTGCGCGACAGCCGCTTAGGCCGTGCCTGGATGGCGATTCGCGAAGATGAACTTGCCGCTGCTCAAATGGGCATCGATCCTGTCAAAACAAAATTAGCCGCCTTCGCAATGGGCGCAACCTTCTCTGGTTTCGCAGGCGCATTTTATGCGGCGTATATCGCGGGCATCTTCCCCAGTGTATTTGACTTCAGCGCATCCATTATTATTTTGTGCGTGGTCATTTTGGGTGGCATCGGCAACATCAACGGCGTGATCGTCGGCGGTCTGGTAATTATGACTGCAGACCGTCTCTTCCTGCCGGCGCTAAAGGATTTTCTCGCCTCCCTGCTCACACACACCATTCTCCCGTCCATTAGCAACCCTGTTGTTCAACTGGCTGTAAAGGATAATGCCAACCCGATCCTTTATCGCTTTCTACTCTTCGGTCTGACCCTCGTGATCATGATGTCTGTTCGCCCTGAAGGTTTGATACCTAATGAACAAGTACGTGCAGAAATGCATCCCGAAGACGAAATGCCCGCTATTGAACCCAAAGCTGCAAAAGGATAGTAGGCTGATATGACACTACTCTTCGAAGCTAAAGATATTACGATGACCTTCGGCGGTCTGACTGCTGTCAATAAGGTGAATTTCAACATTGAAAAAGGCATGATCGCCAGCGTCATCGGTCCGAACGGCGCAGGCAAAACCACCTTCTTCAACACCATCACACGTGTCTATTCCCCAACCAGCGGCGAGATGACCTTTGACGGAACGAATCTGGCAGGCTTCAAACCTTTTCAAGTCACCAAATTAGGGATTGCCCGCACCTTCCAAAATATTCGTCTCTTTGCGAACATGTCTGCGATGGAGAATATATTGATCGGCGAACACTGTCGCATGTCTTCCAACCTGATCGGACAAATCCTTCGCAATGCAGCCACAAGGAAAGAAGAAGCAGATGCCCGTGCCCGCGCGCTCGACATGCTCGAATTCGTAGGACTGCGCCGCAGTGACGCCAATGTAACCGCCAAGAACCTCCCCTACGGCTTACAGCGCCGCCTCGAGATTGCCCGAGCGCTTGCTTCACAACCCAAAATGCTGCTCCTCGATGAGCCGACCGCGGGTATGAACCCGAACGAGACTCACGATCTGACCGATTTCATCCAACGCCTGCGCAGAGACCTCGGGCTTACTATTTTGCTCATCGAGCATCATATGCGCGTGGTGATGGCGATCTCAGACCGTGTTTCCGTGTTGGATTATGGTGAAAAGATCTCAGAAGGCTCCCCAGCCGATGTTCAGAAGAACCCTCGCGTGATCGAAGCCTATCTCGGCAAAGGCACTGTCACCAAGTAAAGGCGGAACCCACCATGATGCTAGAACTTAAAGATGTCCACACCTACTATGGCAATATCCATGCCTTGAAAGGGATTTCGCTGTCTGTGAATCAAGGCGAAATCGTTACCCTGATCGGCTCGAACGGCGCAGGCAAAAGCACAACCTTGAGAACCATCCAGGGCATTAACCGCCCGCGTTCCGGCTCGATCATTTTCGAAGGCGAAGCCCTTGAAAAACTCCCTGCGCACGAGATCGCGTTTCGCGGCGTTGCACAAAGTCCCGAAGGTCGCATGATCTTCCCGCGTATGACCGTGCTCGAAAATCTTGAAATGGGTGCCTACGCCCGCAAAGATAACTCCGGCATCAAAGACGACCTTGACCGTGTGTTCACTCTCTTTCCACGCCTGAAGGAACGCATCACCCAAAAAGGCGGCACACTTTCCGGCGGTGAACAACAAATGCTCGCCATGGGCCGCGCCCTCATGGCGCGTCCGCGCATCCTTCTACTCGACGAGCCCTCGATGGGTCTCTCCCCGCTTTTGGTTGAATTGATCTTCGATATCATTCAAACCATCAACAAGGAAGGCGTTACCATTTTGCTCGTTGAACAGAACGCCCTGATGGCGCTCACCATCGCCAACCGCGGCTATGTGATTCAAACCGGCGAGATCATCCTTGCCGACGATGCCTCAAAGCTCAAAGAAAATGAAATGGTGCGCAAATCGTATTTGGGTATTGCATAGATCAAATATCGAAACACCAAAGCGCAGAGGCGAAATATCTCCTCTGCGCTTTTTAATACTAGCACAAGACCATGTCGTTGCGATGGGCGCTCTTGCCTTTTGCCCGAAGCAATCTCCTATTACAACTGAGAGCAACTCATGTTAATCCTCAATGCAGATGAAGTCCAACAAGCCCTGCCGATGGATCAAGCCATCGCCGCTATGAAGGATGCTTACGCCGCTCTTTCCAACGGGACGGCTGTTGTGCCGATCCGGACGCGTCTACCCATCCCGAGCCACAACGCCCTGGGCTTATTCATGCCCGCCTATTTAAAAACGGATTCAGACGAAGCGTTGGCGATCAAAGTCGTCGGGATCTTCCCACAGAACCCCTCACGCGGACTCGCCTACATCCAAGCTGCGGTGTTGGTACTCGAAACGGATACCGGTCGAACCGTTGCACTACTCGAGGGCAACGCGCTCACTGCAATTCGTACCGGCGCTGGCAGCGGCGCCGCAATTGACATTCTTGCACGCCAAGACAGCAAGGTCGTTGCGATCTTCGGCGCCGGTGCACAGGGCCGCACCCAACTCGAAGCCGCTTGTACGGCACGCAAGATCGAGACCGCTTTCATCTATGATCTCTCGCCTGAGAAAGCCAAAACTTTTGCAGATGAAATATCTGGCAGAAATAGTATTCCTCAAAATATTCGCGTGGCAAAGACTCCCAAAGAAGCTATCGAAAATGCGGATATCATCTGCACTGCCACAACATCCTCGCAAGCCATCTTTGACGATAACGATGTAAAATCAGGTACACACATCTCCGCCATCGGCGCGTACACACCGGCAATGCAGGAACTCCCCCTGGAAACCGTTGCCCGCGCCCACATCGTCGTGGACTCATACGCCACCGTCATGGATGAAGCCGGTGATATTGTCAAAGCCATCCAAGCCGGGTTGATTAAAGAGTCAGATATTCAGGCTGAACTTGGCGAGATCGTTCTGGGCAGAAAACCCGGCAGACGATCTGAAGAAGAGATCACGATCTTCAAATCAGTTGGCAACGCCGTACAAGATGCTGCCGCCGCCCAACTCGCGCTCAAGAATGCCCGCACCCTGAAACTTGGAATAGAAGTTGAATTTTAAACTACACTCTGAAGTCGGGCAGCTTGCTGCCCACTGAATCAGTGCAAGCTCCTGGACTCCAGAAGAGAACCCATATGCCCTCAGCAGAAATCATAACCATTGGAACAGAAATATTACTGGGTGAGATCGTCGACACCAACACCCGCTACATCGCGCGCGTCTTACGCGGCATGGGTGTGAACTTATTCCGCACCATGACCATCGGCGATAACGCCGAACGTATCGCGGACGTGATTCGCAACTCCATGCAGCGCGCCGAGATCGTCATCACCACGGGCGGGCTGGGTCCCACGGTAGATGACCCAACGCGTGATGCGGTGGCATTGGCGGTAGGCGTCGAAACCGAATTTCGCGAGGAGCTTTGGGAACAAGTGGTCTCCGTCATCTCGCGCTATAGGCGCAAGCCTTCTGAGAATCAAAGACGTCAGGCATACGTTCCAAAAGGTGCACTTGGAATTAATAATCCAGTTGGCACTGCGCCATGTTTTATTGTTGAAACAGAACGCAATGCGGTCATCTCATTACCCGGTGTGCCCAATGAGATGGAATACATTCTGCACGAATCCATTGTGCCGTATTTGCAAAAACGTTTCGCGCTGGATGAGATCATCAAAATAAAAATCTTGCATTGTGCTGGTCTTGGCGAAGGCATGATCGATGAAAAGATCGCTGACCTCGAAACCTTGAGCAACCCCACTGTTGGGCTTGCCGCGCATACCGGCGTTGTCGATATTCGCATCGCGGCAAAAGCCAAAAGCGAAGCCGAAGCCGATAAAATGATCGCGGAGATCGAGAACGACGCGCGCGAAAGACTCGGGGACGTAGTCTTCGGAGTTGACGAGGACACATTGGAAGATGCGGCACTTAACGCCGTAGCCAGCCGCGGCTGGAGTCTGATCGGGATCGAATCCGGATTGGATGGCATGTTGGCACGCAAAGTCCCGCACACCGCTTCATTGCCTGACCTCAATCCTGATTCGCTTTTAGAAGCTTTACGCACCGCCCGTACCGAATCCAAATCAGACGCAGCGTTAGGCGTGATCGCATCCGTCGAGAATCGTACGGCGGATGTTGCACTCATCACCCCGCGCGGTGAAAAGACTCATCACATCAGTTATGGCGGACCACCGCGTAGTGTCACCCGTTGGGCAACCAACCTCGCGCTCGATTGGTTGCGACGCCGCGCCAGAGAGAATGATTGATGGCGCGTCGCAAAAAGCAATCGCTGACCTGGGTATATATGATCTGGGGGGCGAACGGTGTTGGCGCTTTGTGTCTGTTGATCGTGGGCTTGTTGTATTTCAACAAGCAGGGCGCTTCTGCGGCAAACGCGATGTTCGGCGAAACACCCACACCAGGTTTGATCCAACAAGGCGCGCCGACAAGTTATTTCCTTCCGACCTTAACACCGAACCCTTTTTATACACCG
>JBDTWO010000012.1:0-48480 GCA_040006635.1 Chloroflexota bacterium | reverse complement strand
CACCGACGCCTTGTTGTAATGCATCAATCCCGCCAGCACCAGCCGCGTCAAAAACGACTTACCCGTCCCGGTCGCCCCGAACACCCCCGACGACCGCTGCACGAACTTCTCCATGTCAATGCATACCGGATGTCCCTGCTCACGCGTATACCCAATAATGAGGTTGCCCTTCTCATCCGGGCTCCCAAATATTTCCGCAATGTCACCTTCATTCGCTAAATAAACCTGCGCATGATGAGGAGGCACATTCTTGACAGGCAAAATGCGCGGTTGGTCTTTCAAGCCTGCATCAATCTTGCCCTGCCATTGTTTATGTTCAGGCGTCCCCAACTCAGGACCCACCTCCAACATCAAATTCGGCAACACTTCGAGATTGGCATACAGAGTCTGTCCATGCAATGCCTGTGCGATATGCGCCGGGAACCGTCCATCCATCTGCTCCGAAGCAAATCGTTCATCCGTCGCACCCAGCTGAATATCCGTGACGATGCCGTAATAATTCCACTCCCCCGATTGGATCACCACAAACGCCCCCTCCTGAATCTCCTGCGGCGAGACAACCAGCCTCACCCGGAAGTTCTCCTTGAGTCCGCCGCCAACTAAATATCCAATTTTTGTGCGTTGTTCCATAATATCTCCTGTCATGTCACTCTGAGGGAGTGTTCTTTGCGACCGAAGAGTCTCTTACACGTGGTAGAGATTCTTCGCTCCGCTCAGAATGACATCCAATATTTACATCACTCATCAGATCCCAAAAACCCCGAAGGGGTGAACTGATTCTAGAATGAGAATGCCGTTCGTTCCAACCCCGAAGGGGTGTCATGGGTCTTGCAGAACCATGTCATCGCTTCGCGATTTACGATCTTCATTTCTAAAAATCTAAAATCCTGCCATCCCTTCGGGATTAAAAACTTAACCCTTCGCGTTCTTCGCGCCTTCGCGGTTAAAAACCTTTACACACTCACATCGCTCAACGCACCAAGGACAGCCATCAGCGTCGGGTAATCGTCACGCAACAAAGTAATCACCTCATGCGTCGCACGTTCCTGCCAGCCCTTATCCTTATGCGCGGACTGCGCCTGCAAAATATGCGCCGCGATCACTTCACCGACAGGGATTTCCTGATTGTTTACGATGTGACGAAAATATCCGAACCTCTCCGTAAACCGCGCCATAACATTGTCATCGCACAAATAAATCACATCCAAACTCAACGGCGGACGTGGCGGCAGCAGATGGAATATTTTCCCATCCTGTTCATATCCCACTGCCAGCACGGACATCTCCACCGGAACAATTCTGCGCTCGCGGTTATCCTTCATCACCTCATCGCTGACGTTATCAGCCGTGACAAGTTGACGCACGAGCCCGTCATCGTCAATGTGAATATCGTAGATGAGTCCAAAGATCTGATAGCCAGCTCCCAGCGGCGCGCGCACTAATGCTCCAAACGACGGCGCATCGAGTTGATTCACGCGACACCCGGCAACAAAGCCCGTCGTCCCTGCGCGGAGTAGTCGTCCGATTTCGATTTGGTTCATAATTTATTCCTCCGTAGGGGCGGGGTCTCCCCGCCCAGGGCGCGAGGACCGCGCCCCTACGATTTATCGTTTTGTTCTGCCCTGCAAATCCTTCGCGGACTGTTTTCCGGATTTTTCGCCGACTTCGCCACCATTGCTTCTGATCTCGATCGCCAGCATCTGGTCAATTTCTTCTTTTTCTTTGTGTGTGACAACGGCGATCTCATGCGCGCGATGCAGTAAATACGGGAAAGGCTCGTTGCCCATGATCTTTGCCTGCTCGATCAAGGCGACATGCAGATTATTCAAAGCCTCTTTATTGTTTACCATCCATAATGGAATATCAACGCGCGCAATTTTGGGTTTCTTTTCATCGCCCACATTGATATAGAAAAAATGGATGGAGATTGAACCTGTATATTTTTCGGCTGATTTCGCTTGAAGCTTGAATATCGCAGACCGTTCATGCCTGCCTAATAGTTGACTGAAAAGCCAAAGGTCAGTGGCACCGAGCAAAGGGCGATATTTCTTCAGGTTAGACAATTCGTTCTGTGGAATAGTTGCGATCTCCAACAAACGCATAACCCAATTCGCGCCAGGCTTATCCACGTAGCCTGATGTAATTATTTTTTGTTTTTCCATTTCCTTGAGCGTGTTTATATAATCCTGCAAACTTTTCTCGAAGTCTTTGGAATTATCACTATCAACAGCGCCCCAGAGTTCTAGTTGACCTTCCGTTAGGGCAATGATCGTACCTGAATATTTTTCAGCGACTTCCAATAACTTTTTTCGTTCGGCAACATCGCGTTGTAATGCCACCTGGCTATCGCTGAAAAACGTATCTTCAAATTCATCGAGCATATGAAGTTTTGTATCCGTAAATACTTCGGGCGTATTGCCCGAGCCGACCTGCATGGCAATCGCCCCAACGTTGATCACATAATACTGAAGCGCGGCATGTCGATCAGGGACGATCTGCGAGCCGTCAGCAGCGATAAGAGTCGCTTGGATAACTAAATCAGGTACGGGGTGGGAAGATGCGATGTTTTCATCCAATGGGTAGGCACAACGGATGTTTGAATCGGCTGCTTTGGCAGAATCCACTTTGGCGCGGAGTTCATCTAGCTTGGAATCAAAGTAATCAAGCAGTTCGCGTGCTTGGGCTTGGGCATCTTCTTTCTTCTTTCTTCTTTCTGTTGCGCCCGCACCGATTTCCTTGATACGAGTGTATAAGTCTTGGTAGTTTACAGGCATATCATCCGCTTTAGGAGATAGAACAAATGTACAAGAATTGTAGCGGGAAACAGGCTAAAATACAAGGCACATTCGGGAACTTTTTTTATTCGGCATCGTCCTTGTTCTATAAAGAGAAATATCTCAAAGGAGTTTATGACTATGAAAACTAAATTTATGTTCGTCGCGGCGGTGGCTTTGCTGGCTCTCGTATTGAGCGCCTGCGGACCCACCACCATTACCCAGCAAGCCCAACCCATTGTGCGTACGGTGAACGTCACCGGCGCGGGGCAGGCTTATCTTGTACCGGATATCGCCTATATTTATGTAGGCGCGCATACAGAGAAATCCACGGCTTCAGATGCGCTGAAAGAAAATAACGCTCAGACCCAACAGATCATCGATGCGCTCAAGAAATCTGGCATCGATGCCAAGGATATTCGCACCACCAACTTCAGTATTTATCCGCAGGACAAATACGATCCGCAGACCAACCAACCCACTGGCGAGAAAACCTATGTGGTCGATAACACCGTCTATGTGACCGTACGCAAAATTGACAAGCTCGGTGATTTGCTCGATACCCTCGTGTCCTCCGGCGCAAATACGATCAACAGCATTCAATTCGATGTCGCCAACAAGACCGATGCGATCAAGCAAGCCCGCGCCGATGCGGTGAAAGACGCTCAGAAACAAGCCCAGGAACTGGCGGACGCGGCCGGTGTGACTCTGGGCGAAGTGCAATCCATCAGCTTTTACGATAACGTGCCCGGACCTGTCTACGAGGGCAAGGGTGGCGGCGGAGCAGTGGCTGCGGCGGCTGTACCGATCCAAGCTGGACAATTGACCTTCACGGTGTCGGTCAGCGTGACATACGCGCTCAAGTAAAAGACTTTCGCTTCTTACTAACCCGGAACCTGCTTCTCTTTGAGAGGCAGGTTCTTTGTTTTAACTGATTCTATAAATGAAGGCACTGGCTATTTATTAAACAAAAGTCGCTTGTCTGAATCGTCAATTGGATGTATTATCGTTCCCGTAAGGGAACTTTCCCAAATCCAATTTTTCACGAGGAGAAAATATGAAAAAGTCACTGCACATGCTTTTCGCTGTGATGGCGATCGTTGTGCTGGCAGTCTCTGCCTGCGCACCTGCCACTGCGGCACCCACCGAGGCCCCGGTAGTAGCTACCGAAGCACCAGCTACCGAAGCCCCAACAGCGGTTCCTGCGCCGACAGATACCCCTGTCCCTGCCTTGGGAACTGCCGATAATCCGCTTATTATGGCGCTGGCACCTTCTGCCACCACACAGGAATTGCAGACCGGTGGTGATGCTATCGCTGCCAAGCTCACCGAGTTGACCGGTTACACCATCACGACCACCGTCCCCACCAACTACGCCGCCATGATCGAAGCCATGGGCGCAGGCAATGCTCATATCGGCTGGCTCGCGCCTGTCCAGTATGTTGTAGCACACGGCAAGGGTTATGCAGATGTTGGTTTAGCCACCGTCCGCAATGGCTCTAACCACTACGGCTTCCAATTCGTTGCCAACTCTGAGGCTGGATTCACTTCCTACTATGATGCAGCCACCGGCAAAGATACCGCCGATGCCGCCACTGCTTTGGCTCAGTTCGCTGATAAGAAACCCTGCTGGACCGATCCGCTTTCAGCCTCTGGCTACATCCTTCCTTCCGGCATATTGAAAGCCAATAACATCAAGACCCCCGCTGGCGCATGGGTTCAGGGACATCCGACCGTTATCAAGTCGGTGTACCTCAGCCCCAAGGGTGAGATCTGCAACTTCGGCGCGACCTTCATTGATGCGCGCTCCAATGTTGTCGCAGACTTCCCCGATGTCAACGATAAGGTTTCGATCATCTGGGTCTCTGATCCGTTCATCCCGAACGACAACGTCTCCTACGCTGCCAACGTTCCTGCTGACATGCGCGATAAGCTCACCCAGGCTTTGCTTGACCTGGCTTCCACCGAAGACGGCATTACGCTGCTCAAGAACGGTGGCTACAGCATTCAAGGTCTCGAAAAAGTGGACGACACGTTCTATGATGATTTCCGTGTCTATCTCGAAGCCTCCGGCGTCGATCCCACAACGCTCTTCAAATAAATTACTCTAATAAAAGAGGGAGGACATTTCGTCCTCCCTCTTTTATCTTCTGTCATGCTGAGCGACCCTTACATGCAATGTAAGTATCATTCAGGGTGACATAAGAACTCACTGGAGAATCAATGCTCAAAATCCAAAACCTTACCAAAACCTATCCCAACGGCACGCAGGCTTTGAAGGATGTATCCTTTGATGTGAAGGATGGCGAATTCCTGGTGGTCATCGGTTTATCGGGTTCAGGGAAGTCCACCTTGCTGCGTTGCATCAACCGTCTCATTGACCCAACTGGTGGAAAAATCTTTTGGGATGATCTCGATATCACCGCCGCGCCACCAACCGAGTTAAGAAACATTCGGCGCAAGATTGGCATGGTCTTCCAACAGTTCAATCTGGTCAAACGTTCCAGCGTGATCACAAATGTACTATCGGGTCGGCTGGGTTATGTAAATCCGTGGTTGAGCTTGATCGGCCTGTGGCCCGATGATGAAAAACAACGCGCCATCAAATCGCTTACACGCGTGGGGATTGCTGACAAAGCCTACAACCGCGCGGATGCTTTATCCGGTGGGCAACAGCAACGCGTAGGGATTGCGCGCGCGCTCATGCAAGACCCGAAGCTGATTCTCGCCGATGAGCCGGTCGCCAGCCTCGACCCGGTTCTATCTCATTCCATCATGCAATATCTCGAACAATTAAATAAAGAGGGCATTACCGTCATTTGTTCTTTGCACTTTTTAGACCTTGTTCAACGTTATGCCACGCGCGTGATTGCGCTCAAGGATGGCGTCAAAGTTTTCGAAGGTTCGGCGAAAGAAATTGACCGCGCCAAGTTCAAGGAAATTTACGGGGAAGAAGCGCAGGAAGTCCGCGCCGCTTCACTATAAGGTTGGAATATGGCTGATCGTACAGCGAGCAACTTCCAGCTTGGCATGAGCGGATTTTTATCCGCATTGATTCCCGGTCTGGGACAATTCGTCCGCGGTCAACGTTATCGCGGTATATCCATCCTGCTTGGTTTTTTGGTAATGTTGGCAACCGTCTATTGGTATGCTGAACCGCTTTGGTATGCATCGCCAATCGCGATCTGGCTTTGGAATATTTGGGATGCGATGAGCCCGCGCGCACGTTCGGTTTTGTTGCCAGTGTTCTTCGGATTACTTGCCGCATATAGCATCGGCTGGCGTGTGGTGGGCATCGATTTCAGCAAGGCTGATATGGGTCGCGCGGCTGCCATTGTGCGCCCCATGCTTAAACCCGATTTTATTCAGGCACGCCGCGAGCATAATTCGATGTGGATGCCCGTGCAGGTGCCTTGTGCGCCTGAGCCTCCAAAAGCCGTACGTGAAGATGGTGGTAAAAAGGCGACAGCCATCCCTGATTGCGGACCTGTCGGTGAAACGATCATTGTTTCAGTGAGTGGCATGTGGCCCAATGCGGAAACGAATGTGGTCTGGCAAAACCCCATCGGCAACTCAATGATGCTCGGTGACGGCGAAATATCCATGCTGGTATTGACCACCGATGAAAGCGGTTCATTAACCACTGCCATTCATGTGCCGAGCACCGCGCTTGTTGCCGCGCCTGACCCTACGCTTCCACAATTGCACCGCGTATATTTTGACCAATATCGTCCCATCGGCGGCTATGAATTATCGTTTATTGGTAATGAAGTTTTTAAAGGCGCGCTAACAACTGTTGCCATGGCTCTGATTGCAACAGCCATGTCGATTTTTTTTGCAGTTCCGATCTCATTCCTGGCGGCACGCAACTTAATGGCTGGCAATCCCTTTACCCGCGTCATCTATGTTGTGGTGCGCACCTTGCTCAATATTTTACGCTCCATTGAATCACTCATTATCGCCATCGTATTTGTTGTCATCGTTGGGCTTGGGCCTTTCGCGGGCGCACTCGCGCTGGCCATGCACTCGATTGCTGCACTCGCCAAATTGTATTCAGAAGTCATCGAAGGCATTGACCCGGGTCCCATCGAAGCCATCCGTGCTACGGGTGCAACCTGGACTCAGACTGTGCGCTATGCGGTCATCCCGCAGATCATTCCGCCCTTTACCGCGTTCACCATTTATCGTTGGGACATCAACGTTCGTTCAGCGACCATCATCGGCTTTGTGGGTGGCGGCGGTATCGGCTTCCTGTTGATCGAACTTATCCGCGTCAACAACATGCGTGGCGTGAGCGCAGTCTTCATTGCTATTGCGGTCATCGTCATTACGCTCGACACGATCAGTTCCAGAATTCGCGAGAGGTTGATCTAATATGCCAACCTCCCGCATTATTCGCAATACCTTGTTGATCGCCCTCATCATCGCCGCGTTCGGCATTTCATACAAAGTCACCGGCGTAGATTTTCCACGCCTGCTTCGCGACCTGCCCAAGGGTGGTCCCATTCTGCGGGAATTTCTTTCACCGGATGTTATTACCCGTGAGACGGAAACTCGTACCATCGGGATTGCCTTCCCAATTCCCTGCGATTCAGCTCCGAACGAAAGTGTGATCCCGTCCGAGGGACCTCGTCTCGTCCCGAGCGTTGACTGCGCCGACCCGCGCCAGAAGTTCACGCTCGAAGGCTTTGACATGGAGCCCAATTCAGAGGTCGTCATCCGCTGGAATTTCCCCGATGAACGTGTGATGACTGCCATCCGCACGCAAACCGACGCAAAGGGTTATTTCACATCCGAAGTGGAAGCCCGTCCCATCGCAGCAGCGGTCAATAACGTTGCCAGTAAACTGGAGGTGGATACCAATACACCGGTCGGTAAGATCAAACCAAGCCAGGCATTGAAAGATGTGATTAACCAAATGTTTGTCACGATCTTCATGGCTTTGCTTTCCACCACCATCGCAACGATAGTTGCCGCACCATTAAGTTTTTTGGCAGCCAGCAATATCACCCGCAAAGGCAAACTTGGTACGGCTGCTTATTACACCGTCCGATCTTTTCTCAACCTGACGCGTTCCTACGATCCGTTATTGATGGCTTCGGTGTTTGGCTTCTGGCTGAGCTTTGGTCCATTCCCTGGTTTCTTATCGCTGACCGTTGTCACCATCGCTTCGCTGGGCAAGTTATTCTCTGAAGCCATCGAGGGCATCGATGCCGGTCCGCTGGAAGCGTTGCAAGCCACAGGCTCGAATCAATTACAGACTGTGACTTATGGTGTAGTCCCGCAGATCGTCCCGGATTTTGTTTCGTTCATCATCTATCACTGGGATATCAACGTCCGTATCTCCACCATCATCGGCTTCGTCGGTGGCGGCGGCATCGGCTTCTATTTGAGCGAACAGATCAACGGCTTCCACTATGACCGGGCTGGCACTGCGATCTGGGCAATCGTCATTGTAGTCTGGGCGATGGACTTCCTCAGCGCCGAAGTCCGCAAGAAATTGATCTGATGCTTTAGGCAGCCATTTACAAAGAGCCTGCTCCTAAATAACGAGCGGGCTCTTTTATTGAATCATCCACGCGGATTCGTAGATTCTTTTCCCCACGGTTATAATCTTTGAAATTTCGTGGAGCAATTTAGCATCCTTCGATAAACTCAGGAAAAGCTTGCTCCACACAAGGAGTCACCATGCTTAAAGTCGGATACATCGGTCTGGGATTAATGGGCAAGTCCATTGCCCGCAATATTCTCAAAGCGGGTTTTCCCCTCGTAGTTCACAATCGTTCACACGCCGCCGTGGAGGAATTAGTCGCTGAAGGTGCAATCGCCGCATCCACGCCCGCAGTTGTAGCCGCGCAAGTAGACATTATTTTCACCAACCTGCCGGATACACCCGATGTGGAAAAAGTTGTGCTGGGTGAAAAAGGCATCATCGAAGGCGCACATCACGGACTCGTTTATATTGATAACTCCACCATTAAGCCCGCCTCCGCGCGCATGCTCGCAGAAAAGCTTGCCGAACGAAATGTGTTCGCATTGGACGCTCCCGTCTCTGGCGGTGATATCGGTGCCCGCAATGGGACTCTCACCATCATGGTCGGCGGCGATACATCTGCGTTGGAAAAGGCGATGCCCGTACTCATGGCAATGGGCAAGACCGTGACTCATGTCGGCGATGCGGGCGCGGGACAAGTCGCCAAAGCCGCGAACCAGATCATGGTCGCCGCACAGATGGTGGCGATGGGTGAACTGCTCGTCTTCGCGAAGAAAGCAGGTGTCGATCCGAAAAAAGTTGTGGATGCGATCAAAGGCGGCGCCGCCCAATGCTGGACTCTTGATGTCAAACCCCCGCGTTTATTCGACGGCAATCGCAATCCCGGCTTCAAGGCACACATGCAATTGAAGGATCTCCGCATCATCGCAGAGACCGCCAAAGAATATGACATTCCGATCTCAGGCACCGCCGAAAACACCAAGCTTTTTCAACAGATGATCGATCTCGGCATGGGCGAATTGGATAATTCTGCGGTAGTGGGTGTGATCGAGAAGCTGGCAGGGATTGGAATTTTAGATTGATGAATACGTAGGGGCGAGGTCTTCTCGCCCCGTGTCGATGTTGCCACAAAAGGGCGGGGAGACCCCGCCCCTACATGAAATGAAAACATGAAAAAATATTACCCCACCATCCGCGATTTCCTCCTCATCGGAATCAGTTCCATCATCCAAGCCTTTAGCTTGCGGATATTTTTTATTCCCGCGAATCTGGCATCGGGAGGCGTGAGCGGCATCTCACAGTTGATCAATCATTTCACCGGCTGGCCCATCGGTATGCTGATATTGATCGGCAATGTCCCGCTCTTTATGTTGGGCTGGCGTTTCCTCGGTGGGCGCAGTTTCGCATTTCGCACCGCGTTTGCCATCCTCACCTATTCCATCTTTATAGACTTGTTACTCAAGACTCCGCTCTTCGCTGCGAACGGCGCGGCAACTCGACTCATTTTCGAATTAAAAGATGACATCTTTTTGAATTCCCTCTACGGCGCGATCGTGGGCGGCATCGGTTATGGACTCGTCTATCGCGCGCGCGGCACCAGCGGCGGGTCAGATATTCTGGCGCGCATCCTCAATAAGTGGCGCGGTGTTTCGATGACCCAGAGCTATCTCATCGTGGATACGGCGGTCATTCTTGGCGCAGGCTTTGTCTTCGGCTGGAAGCAAGCCCTGTATGCCATGATCACGTTATATGTCAGCGGATTGGTCTCTGAGACCGTACTCGAAGGCGGTGGGACCGTCCGCACGGCGATGATCATCACCAAAGAAATGGACGCCATCTCCAGCCGGGTGCTTGAAGAACTCGAACGCGGCGTCACGATCCTTGAAGCCGCAGGCGCGTACACCGGCGAATCACGCCCGGTGTTGTATTGTGTCATCACACGTTCAGAAGTCGCAACGCTGAAAGCAATTGTCCATGAATGTGACCCCCTCGCCTTTATGGTCATCGGTGTGGCGCATGAAGCGTTAGGTGAAGGCTTCAAACCCATTAAGCCGTAACGCGAGACGCTTCGCGGTCTCGCACGCACAAGGCGAAATAAATTTCGCGATACGTCATTATCGTTTCTTCTTCTTCCCCATACGGTAACCCAATCTCTGCATCGCGCCTTCGTCATTGCGCCAATCCTTCAATACTTTCACGCGTAACTCTAAAAACAATTTACGTCCGCCCATGTCTTCGATCTCTTTGCGCGCGGCGCTCCCGATCGTCTTCATCATCGCGCCGCCTTCGCCGATCAAGATTCCTTTTTGCGAATCACGCTCCACAAAGATCGTCGCGCCGATATACAACATTCCGTTTTCGCGTTCGGTAAATTCATCCACGCGCACGCCCACGCCATGCGGAACTTCGTCACGCAGGTTGATCAAACACGCCTCGCGGATCAAGTCCGCCGCAATATCGCGCTCATACGAATCGGTGACCTGGTCCTCGTCATACTCCGGCGCACGAAACGGACATAACGAAACGAGCAGCTCGACCAACTCATTCAGATTCTGATTGTGCGCGGCTGAAATGGATATGACCTTCGCATCCTTCTTCACCGATAGTTGATACGCTTCGAGATTCTTGGTCAAAGCCTCAGCGGAGACAAGGTCCATTTTGTTCGCGGCCAGCACCAGCGGAGTCCGACGCGGGAGTTTGGTCAGCAGGAGTCCGATCTGTTTGTCCTCCTCTGTCGGGCGCATCGCTGAGTCCACCAGCCAGACGACCACATCCACACCTGCCAACGAATCTTCAGCTTCTTTATTCAGGAACTTCCCCAGCTTATGGCGCGCGGTGTGCAAGCCGGGTGTATCGACAAACACAAGTTGATATTTCTCAGCGGTGAGAATGCCAAGCTGACGTTTGCGGGTGGTCTGCGGCTTGGGTGAAACCGCTGCGATCTTTTGACCTAGTAGTGCATTGACCAGGGTTGACTTGCCAACATTCGGTCGCCCGATGATGGCGATAAAGCCGGAACGGAAATCGTTCATTTGATCCTTTCATAGATGCGGATCGAGGGATTCACAAACGCGATCTCGATCTGCGGTAAATAAGCTGGTAAGGTATATGAGAATTCTTTGATGAGCTTGTAGTGATTGCTTTGCCCGGTGGCAAGTTGTTTGAAGAAGTCACATTCCACCTGCATGTCGGCGCAGGTGTAGGGATTTTTGAATTTATCCATCGTAAAACCATCGACAACGAAATAATCTGTCAGACGCTCATCCAACCCGACCTCACCGACGTTAAATTCATAGAACTTGCTGGTCGGCAATGGTTCATTGCCCGCTTTCCTAAAATAGATGGGGTAGTTATGCTCACGCGCAAAATATTTCTCGGGGATATCTGGCGGGTAATAGGTATGTTCGAGCGAGGTTCCGAGTGGGAGTGTTTTTATAAACGCGCTGGCGGGAATACGCGCATCGTTGAAGAATAAAAGCATCACGCTGATATTGCGCGCAAAGGAAAGTATAACGACAACGCCGAGGATAACACCTAATGCCTTTTGATATTGCATATTGCGCTGATATACATCCGCCACAAACAATGCGCCGAGGCTGGCAAAGATCGGCATCATCGGAAGGAAGAAGCGCATCGGGTAGTTATAAGAGACCATGACCGGAAGATCGAGCGCCAGCAATGCCAGCAATAGGACAGCCAGAAAACCAGTTTGCGTTTCGCGCTCAACTGGTTTCACGCGATAAGCCTGAACCACCTTATAACCAGCCCAGATCAAAGCGGCTGCGAACAAAATAAATAACAGAAGTCCAACGCCTTGCTCAAAGCTGGCATACTGACCGATATAGCCGCGTACACTATCCGGCTGACGCAGATAATTACCGGTGCGCAACAGCGCGGGAATCATGCGTTTGAAATAATAGACCATCCAGGTCAATGCCTTGGGTGTGCCAAACGCAAAGCCCAGGAAGGTCAATATGCCGCCGATGAAAAGTGTCTCCAGCGTACGCAGGTTGAACAAGGCGCGCCTGCGAGCAGAAACATATATTAATACCGGCGCGATGATCAGACTGATGCCGTTGTATTTACTGGAAGCCGCCATACCCACAGTGATAAACGAGGCATACAACCAATTCCTGTGATTTGATTTTTTGTAATTCACCAAGAACAAGATGGCGAGCGTGACAAAAAAGGTGACATAAGTATCGTTATGGGCAAAACGTCCGTTGTGCGACATTTCGCTAACGCAGAGCAACAACAATCCGCTTAAGCCTGCGATGTAGCGATTACCGCTGATGCGCTTTGTAATGAGGTATGTCAATACGATGGTCAAGCCCGCAAGGACAGCTGACAGAACTCGCGAATAGATCAGGACTTCTGTATACGTTTGCCCGAGCGCCAGGATGAGCTTGCCCAGCCAGAACATGGCATATTGCGGCAAATCGGGATAATCGAAATTGATCTCGCTGAACTTCCATTCGCCGCGCAAGGCACCCAGCGAACGGATGACGATCTCATCGGGATGCCAGGCGCCCCAGGTGGATATGCCCGGCAGGGTGATTACCAGGAAGATGATAAACAACGTCAGTGGGATGATGAATTCGTATTTTTCTAAAAATGGTTTGTTAATTTTCGATTCCATAACTTTTTACAACGAAACGGTCGTTGGTTCAACGCCTGTTACCGTAACAGACTTGCCGTTCGCAAAAACGACCTCGGTCTTCTGTTGTCCCCGAATAACCTTCAGACCTTTGTATTGGATCGTCACATCCCACGGGAAGGGGTTCTCGCCCTCCAGTTTAATACGTGTGGCAGAGAGAATCTCGACACCCAATATTTTCATGAACAAACCGACGGGCGCGAGTCCGCTGAGGGCGTTGCGTTCGCCGATGCCAGTGCCGCGTTCAGCATGATACCGCGCGAAGAAGGCGCGGTTCTGTTTCAGGTTTTGAATGATGGCGGTCATATTATGTACGAACATACGCGCCGCATCTGAACGAAAGCCGTAACGCAATAAGCCTTCGGAGATCAACAAGTTCCAGGGCAGGTGCACGGATTGGGAAACTGATTCAGCTTCCGGCTGAGTCAGAAGCGGGCAGGCTGGCACGCCATAGGGGCGATAGAAACGGCCCGCATCCAGGAGCGCGCGTCCGATCATGATCTGGGCATGCTGCGGGTCAAGCACGCCCGCCCACAGCGGCATGAAGAGCGTATGGTCTTCGGTGGTGAAATCGAGCGTGCTGATGCTGACCGTATCTTCAGCGTCCAAGCCGCGCACCACAACTTTGGCAAGTTTTGAAAAAACATTTTTAGTAGTGTAGATCGAACCGCCATTACGCCATTGATAATCGGCGCTTTGGACGATCTCTTCGGCGGGCTTGGTGGAGAATTGATGCAGGCGGATCTCGGGCCGCTTCACTGCCGGACTTTGGGTCTGCACCTCGATCAACAAGCGGATCGGACTCTCGAACTTTAATTTCGGCGCAAGGATGCCCGTGCCTTGTTGCCGCAACAGAACTTTGCCTTCAAGGCTTGAGCCTGTGCCGCGCTCGCGATAATGCGCCAAGCCGGTGCGCGCCTGCCACGCGGACTCAATCGACTTGCGTAATGTAGCGGCTTGTTCATGCAACAGGACGAGTGAATCGTGAACGTCCAATTGTTCTGCGATCTTGATCAGGCATGCAGCTTCGTTATACAACAACGCCTCAAGCGCGGGGCTATGGACCTGCGAGATGTTCACACCCAACGACCATTCGTGCCACGCATCGAACAAGGGATTATCTTCGAAACCGGTTTGCAGAACATGCTTCCATTGCGGAAGCCCATCACGGTCTTCATCGTATTCGGGCGAGAACCACGACCAGAAGAATTTTTGAAGCGGCAGAAAAACTTTGGTCAGAAAATCTTTATCTTCCGATTTTTCGTACAGTTTCCACGCCAGCCCCGCCAGCATGGGCGCGGCGAGATAACTTCCACGCTGACCGGCGAGCCCGGGCTTGCCGTCGATCTCACCATCTTCATCTTGAATGGCAAGGAAATTCATCAACAAGTCTTGCGCGGCTTTCGAGGCGGGCAGGACATCGGCTAGATAATACGCTTCGAGCGGCGATTGTCCATTCCAGGCGGAGGGATAATCTGTGCCATCACCTTTGGGCGAATAGCCGTTATCAGGTCCGCGGGCGACGACGATGGAAGGGCTGGGTAAATTTTGGTTGGGCGGGAAGAATAAACCAAAGGCTATGTTCTGGCTCAAGGCAAACGCCGCGTCCCATTCTTTATCGCCGGTGTGAATGTCAATGGTCTGGCTGGTGTTTAATAATTCGAGGCGGGCGCGTTCGGCTTCCCATGGACGGGCGGCGGTTTGGCGCGCCAGATCGAATGAAGTTTGCAGAGTATCCGTTGAGGCTTGCGTCCACGTGAGTTGACGAGTCGCGCCGGGACCCAGGTCGAGGTCTAGAAAGAGCGAGGGATGCGGACCGGTTCCATGTGCAGGACCACCGGTCATAAAAAGCACGGGGAAGAGTCCATTAGCTTGTCCGCTCAACACATTGACCATGTTCATTTGAATCGCGGTCATGCCCTGCCCATCAATGGGCGTGAGGATGGCACACAGCTCAAGCCGGATCTTGCGCGTGGCATTGGATTTATTCGCCACGGTCACGCGTCCGCTGATGGCATTGGATTGTGGAACCCAGTATTCGGTGGATACGTCTATGTTGGGTAGTGGAGCATAATCAAGAACAATGAAGTTTGGATAAAACCGGCGCACGGTCGGCGGCGAGACGAATGTAGCCGGGTCGCTGACAGATTTAGTCCCCTCGCTGAAGCGTAGAAATAGGCGCATCGATTTGGCACGCAAGCCAAAGGTCGTGCGCAGCGAGAGGGCGGGCGGTTCTCCACCGCTGAGGGCAAGTTCCCAGATATGATCGTTGAGGTAATCAGGTATGGAAAGGCGTGCATCCGCCGCAAGAGTGAGGCTAAGGGGATCGCCCGGGGCGAGTGACCAGTCACGCATGGGCTGTATTGTACGGGCAGAATGGCAGGAGGTCAAAGGGTATAATTTGTCAGTCTTCTAGTCCCATAGTCGGCTAGCCTACTAGTCGCAGACCAGAAGACCAAAAGACAAGCAGACGAGGAGACGAGATTATGACTGGACTTTACTTTGAGGAATTTTTTGTCGGGCAAAAAGTGACCACGGTCGGACGCACCATGACGGAGTACGATATCGTGACCTTTGCCGGTCTTTCTGGCGATTACAACCAGATCCACACCGATGCGGAATTCAGCAAGAACACACCCATCGGTCAACGCATCGCACATGGACTCCTAGGGCTGTCCATCGCTTCGGGTCTCGCCATGCGGACAGGGATTCTCGAAGGCACCGTCATCGTCTTCCGCGAGATCACGGAATGGAAATTCGTGAAGCCCATCTTCATCCATGACACCATTCATGTTGAGTTGAATGTGAAGGAAACCAAAGCCCTGCCGCGCATTGGCGGCGGCGCGGTTTCCATTGAACTTGAAGTGAAGAATCAAAAAGAGGAAGTCTGTCAGCGCGGCACATGGAATGTATTGGTGCTGAGCAAACCGAAGGAATAATATAACGCGTAGGGGCAGGGTCTCCCCGCCCTTTTGTTATTATCCAACATTGGGCGGCACGCTTCGCAGTGTCCGCCCCTACAGAAACAATTAATCATGAACAACAACGAAAACGAAGAAGAAGATCGCGTAAAAAAGATACAACACTTATTGGATTCCGAAGCCGAGACCCGCGCTGAGCCTGCCATCACGCCGAACAAGGACGAGTCTCCCAAACAAGAGGGGACCACAAAGGCAAGCACGCCGCGCCGTACACCCACGCCTCCTCCGCACATCGCATTAGACAAAGACAACCTGCCTTTGCCGCGCCGCGTGGATGAAGTGGATATGGGCAGTACGCGCGTCTCACCGGCGGCGTATGAACCAGCCAGCCGCCCGCGTATCTCACCGGGTCTGTCTGAACGCACCAGTCAACCGCGCAACAACCAGTCACAGCCGCGCCGCGTCCCGCCGCCGAGTTTGCCAAGGTCACAGCCCTGGAAGATCGATCTAAGCAATCTGAACTTAAATCGCGGATGGGGCTGTCTCATACGCGGATTTATCTTCGCCTTATTCGTTCTGGTCATCCTCGCCATCATTGGCGGCTCTGGTTTGTTATTCTCGTATTACCGCATCGCGCGGACGCTCCCCAATGTAGAAGATCTGAAAAGCCGCGCCTCCCAATTTGAGACCACGCGCATTCTCGACCGCAATGGGAACTCGCTCTACGAGATCATCGATCCCAACGCGGGACGCCGCACCTTTATCACACTCGATAAGATCTCCCCGGTGCTCGTTGCTGCGACAATTGCCACCGAAGACCAGGGCTTTTATACCCACCCCGGCTTTGATGTGGGAGCGATCCTGCGCGCGTTATGGGAGAACTACCGCACCGATGGACAGGGCGGCGGTGCATCCACCATCACGCAGCAACTGGCGCGCGCCTTATTGCTCACGCCCGAAGAACGCGCCCAACGCACATATTCCCGCAAAGCACGCGAGATCATTCTCTCCGCTGAAATTACGCGCCGTTATTCAAAAGATGCGATTCTCGAACTCTATCTCAATGAAATTTATTATGGCAACCTTGCGTATGGCATTGAAGCCGCCTCTGAAACATATTTCGGCAAAAGCGCCAATCAACTAACGCTCTCAGAAGCATCCTTCCTGGCAGGTCTGCCGCAATCACCCGCGGTCTACGATGTGTACACCAACCGCGACACCACCCTCAACCGCCAGCAACAAGTGCTCGTGTTGATGTATGGACTGAGCCAACAGCGCAGCTGTATCACCGTCAGCAACAGCACCGTGCCCATTTGTGTGGATCAGACTGCGGCTTTGAATGCCGCGGACGAGATGAAAGCTCACACCTTCATTTCGCCAAATATCAATGCCCGTTATCCGCATTGGGTCAACTTTGTCCGCGCTGAATTGGAAAAGAAATACGATGCGCAGACGATCTATCGTTCAGGCTTCGTCGTTTACACGACCCTGGACCCAACGCTTCAAGACGAAGCCCAGCGGCTGGTCACTGACCAGGTAGCTTTACTTGCCGATAAGAACGCGCACAACGGCGCGCTGGTTGCGATCAAACCCTCGACCGGCGAGATTCTGGCAATGGTTGGCTCGCCCGATTTCAACAACGCTGAGATCGCTGGTCAGATCAACATGGCAGATAGTCCCACGCGCCAGCCAGGTTCATCCATCAAACCACTCACCTATATTGCCGCCTTCGAAAAAGGTTGGACGCCCGCCACGCTGATCTGGGATGTGCCCACAGATTTTCCCGATGGCGCCAACCCGCCTTATACGCCAAACAACTACGACAACAAATTTCACGGACCGGTAACTGTCCGCACGGCGTTATCCAATTCATTCAACATCCCGGCCGTTAAGACATTGGAATTTGTCGGTGTTTACGATGACCCGAACACGCCCGAAAAAGAAGGCTTGATCGGCATGGCAAACAGATTGGGCATCACCAGTTTGACTGGCGACCAATACGGACTCGCCCTCACCCTCGGCGGCGGCGACGTTAGTCTGCTGGAAATGACCGGCGCGTATGCGGTGTTTGCGAACGGCGGCAAAAGAGTCCCGCCAGTTGCCATCCTCAAGATCGTTGACTTTCAAGGCAAGGTCATCGACGAGTATCAACCGCCTCAAGTTGAACAAGTGCTCAAACCTGAACATGTCTTCCTGCTTTCATCTATTCTTTCCGATAACGATGCGCGCTCCTGGATGTTCGGACCCAACTCCCTGTTGAACCTCCCGTTTCAAGCTGCCGCAAAAACCGGCACCACCAACGACTTCCGCGATAACTGGACGATGGGCTACACTCCCGATCTTGTCACCGGCGTGTGGGTCGGCAATGCCGATTACACCCCCATGATCCACACCACCGGTCTCACCGGTGCCGCGCCGATCTGGTCTGCCTTTATGCAATATGCCGTGCCGATTGTTAGCAATAACAATCCAACACCGTTTACGATCCCGTCCGGCGTTACCGAAAAAATCGTCTGCGCCGTCTCCGGTGCTGAAGCTTCACAGTGGTGCAAGGGCGGTCAACGCAATGAATTCTTCACCAGCGACCAGCCGCCGCTGCCAAAATCGCAAGACCTGCTGACCAAGACCCAGATCGATACCTGGACCGGTCTGATCGGCGGAGACGCCTGTAAGGATTTCACCAAAGACGAATTTGTGATGAACGTCAAAGATGAGTGGGGGCGCAAATGGTTGCGCTCGGGCGAAGGCAAAAGCTGGCTTGAAGCCCACGATATGCCGAACGATCCCTTCTTCGCGCCCGACCGCGAATGCAGTTCCGATGACCCGCGTCCGCTCCTTGAATTCAGCAATCTCAAAGATAACGACACCATCACAAGCGCACCGCTGATCATTAAGGGTATCATCAATGTCACCAAAGGTGACTTCACTGGCTGGCGTCTTGAATATGGCGTCGGCAACGACCCAACTGAATGGACTCTGTTGACCGAGGGTCGAAACAAATTTGAAAATGCAGATACGATCTACACTTGGGATTTGAACAACGTCCAGGGCGACAAATTCACCCTGCGGATCTACCTCATGAACGGAGATGAGTTCTACGCCGAAAAACGCGTCTTTCTAAGCCTGAGCCTGCCCACGCCAACCCCGCTGCCGACTCTCACCCCAACCCTTACCCCGACTCTCCTCCCGCCTACAGTTGTGATCATACCCACGGACACACTCATCCCTGGCACCCCAACCGAATCGGTCACACCCTCCCCGTCTGAAACCCCGACCGAGACGCCAACACCCGCAACGCCCTAGCTGGTCAGGCTTTGAATGGATGAACATGCAATCACCTGGAAATAAAATATTGCTATGGCTGGTCATATTGGTATTGATCATGGCATGCGCCCCAGCTGTGACTGTATCGACACCGGCACCCACACTCGAACCCAACACGATCAGCACCCTGATCATGCAAACCGCTGCCGCCGCATCCACGCAAACAATCGCGGCAGCGCCAGTGTTCACCTCAACCGCACCCTTTACGCTCACCCCGCCCAGTACCTTTACCCCCGAATCTACTTTCACGGCTGTGGGGACATTCGTTTTCCCCACTCCCACGCCGCTGACGAGAAAGCAATATTTCCGTGTTAAACACGATTCTCAGCTTGAGGTCTATAACTATATGTCACGGACTGGCGACCAGGGCTGGAACGGGGTTGGTCCACAAACCCCGGAGATTGTCCGTCTGCTCCTGGAACCAAAATCCACTTCAGATACGGTTCGCGCAGAAATGGTCGGCTCCTGGAATACGTATCTCGATGCGCTGAACGATAACAACAAACAGAAATTGCGCTATCTAAAAGCAGAAGATACGGCTCTATTTAACCATTCCGGATACCCCCTGCTGGAAAGTTTAACCATGGGCGGTAATCTCGTTTCACTGGATGAAATACAAGGCGGCTGGGGCCGGGTCAATACGATGGATTATGCTACTTCGCCGATAACGACTGAAGAAATTAATTACGTTACCCGACCTGACCTGGTGCATAAGTTTGTTGTGGTAGTGTGGTCACAATCTACAAAAACAACCTATTGGTCCACCCCCCCGCCGGGAGATGTGTACTGGCCCCTCGTAACCAAACGCGCTGTCTGGATCCCGCTCGATCGCCTTGAACCGTTTCCATCGCTGCCTATGCTCGTCACTGCCAACGCTTCACAAAACATCCTTGCCAAGCCAGATAAGGACAGTCGGCTGACAGGGGATATCCTGGCAAAGGATCGATCGATAAGTATAGTTGAGTACTACCCCACTGCCTCTGATGTATGGGGGCGGGTATCCGGCGGCGGGTGGATCGCATTGTTGATCCATGATAAAAGCCTGCCCGTCTATCCAACTTCCTGGTCGATGGCGACTCGTCCGCCTCCATAAGCTGTTCAAACGAAATAGCAGAATATATATTTCGATTTTAAAACATACCCATCAACATCTTCTTATAAGGCGCCAATGAATATCCAGGACATCCTTTCATGAACGGACAAACCCGCGCCAACATCAAGCCCGGCTTAACCGTGCTCATCGTTTTAAAACAGGATCAGCGCACTAACAAATTAACCAAGGGCATCGTCAAAGATATTCTCACCAAATCCCCAAATCACCCGCATGGGATCAAGGTCCGCTTGCAGGATGGGCAGGTGGGACGCGTCAAGGAAATCCTGATTTCAACAGAAAACTCTTAGTTGGCTGAAAGAAGGCTATATGTCAAACCCACCCCACATTCGTTATGTTGTTTTTCATAAACCAGGTCCCAAATGGCAATATGGCATTGACTTTCGCGAACAGGTTGGTGTAGGCGAGCATGTTCAGCATTATTTGAAACTTCATGGGCAGGGCAAACTCGAACTGGGCGGTCCATTCCTTTTGCAAGACGAGGGCGGCATGATGGTTGCGACGAAGGATGTATCACAAACGGAGCTTGAGACGTTCGCCGCATCTGACCCTGCCGTTCAATCTGGTTTGCTGATCTATGAAATCCGTCCCTGGCTGACAGCGATGGAACACGAATGGAGAAACCCATGATAAGGCAACTTGCACACCTCAACTTTGTAACGAACGATCTTTCAAAGATCATCGATTTTTACGTCAACAAGCTCGGCATGCAGATTAAGTTCACGCTCGATAATAAACAAGGTCAACCATTCGGATATTATTTTGAATGCGGTAATTCCACATTTCTCGAGTTCTTCGATCAGACAATGGCGGCTGAAGTCTGGGGCGGACAAGTGGCAGAATTGACCAGCGGCACACGTTACAAACACTTTTGTCTGGAAGTCACCGGGCTGGATGAATTCTGCAAGGAATTGAAAAATAAAGGCGTGGCTGTCTCTGATATCTCAACCGGCATGGATAACTCCCGCCAGGCATGGATCGCAGACCCGGACGGCAACCAGATCGAGTTGATGGAATATGGACATTCCAGTTTGCAGTTGACGGGACGATAAAATTCCCCGATTGAAAAAGTAAAACTCCTCACTTGAGATTTCAAGTGAGGAGTTTTACTTTTTCACAGACTTACTTATCCGCTGGCGGCGCGGAAGCCGGAGCGCGGCGGGATTGTTCATCCTTCACAGTGCGAATACCATTGGAGACTTGATTGGTGATCCGCTCCAGCTCAGCCTGAAGCTGGTTGAGGCTGTCCAAGACATAGTCGTCGGCATCGATGCGGATATTTTCAGCTTCAGTGCGGGCTTGCGCAACAATTTGGTCGGCTCGGCGTTGTGCTTCCTGCGCGACCATATCCTTGGTCACGAGTTGGTCCGCTTTTTGGCGGGCAAGTTCGAGCGTGCGATTAGCTTCCTCCTGGGATTGCGCCAGCACCCGGTCGCGTTGACCGAGCAATTGCTGCGCCTTCTTCACTTCTTCAGGGATGGCGATGCGCATCTGGTCAATAATGTCCAACATGCGGTCTTCATCTACCATCACGTTGCGGGTGAGGGGAATGCTTTTGCTCTGATTGAAGAGCTCTTCGAGACGGTCGATCAGTTGCAGAATATCCATAAAGGCCTCCGTAAAACGGATGAATCCAATTCTATCGCATTTTTAATCGCGCAGCGCGTTTGGCGGGGAATGTGCATCGCCGAGGTTGCTGACTTTTGCCTTGAGCGCCTTTTCCACATAGGGAGGCACCATGCTCGAAACATCGCCATTCAACGCAGCGATCTCACGGACGGTGGTCGACGAAAGGAAGGTATGCTGTTCGGCAGTAATGAAAGCAACGGTCTCAATATCTTTGGCAAGCCGCTGGTTTGCGAGCCCCATACGGAATTCGAATTCAAAATCTGAAAAGACCCGCAAGCCGCGCACAATAACTTGCGCATCGATTTCCCGTGCAAACTCAACGGTCAAGCCGCTATAGCCAGTAACCTTGATCTTAGGGTTATCCTTGAACGCTTCTGTTACAAGAGCAATGCGTTCTTCTGGAGAGAACATCAACGATTTCAAGGGCCTGTCATACACAGCCATTACTACTTCATCAAACAACCGCGAAGCACGTGAGGCAATGTCGATGTGTCCGTAGTGGATGGGGTCGAATGTTCCGGGGAATAAGGCTCGAACCATGTAATCTCCATACGTAGGGGCGAGGTCTTCTCGCCCCATTTTTGTCCTACATGATATTGGGCGGGGAGACCCCGCCCCTACAAATTACGAAACGTCCCCTTTGCCTTCGCCCCAGAATCTTCCAAAGGCTTCGGCGAGGAGATTGTTTTCAGGCTTGGATAGATCGGCATCCTGCTCAAATAATTTTTGCGCCTGGGTGCGGGCTTTCTCGATCAACTTCACATCGGTGATGCTTGCCATGCGGAGACCGCTGGCGTAGCCCGATTGACGCGTGCCCAAAAATTCACCGGGACCGCGGATCTGCAGATCTTTTTCAGCCAGCACAAAACCATCATTTGATTCGGTCATGGCTTGCAGACGTTCATTCTCAGCTTTATCTTCATGGGTCGGGATCAACAAACAATAGGATTGATCCGAACCACGCCCGACGCGTCCACGCAGTTGATGGAGTTGCGCCAGACCGAAACGGTCAGCACCTTCAATGACCATCACCGTGGCGTTAGGGACATCTACACCGACTTCAACGACGGTGGTCGAAACAAGGATATTAAATTTCCTGTCACGGAACTTGAGCATGGCATCGTCTTTTTCACTGGGACGCATTTTTCCGTGCAACAAGCCCAACTTCAAATCCGGGAAGACTTCTTTTGAGAGTGTCTCGTAATCATCCACGGCGGCGCGGGCTTCGATCTTTTCGCTTTCATCGATCAATGGATAGATGATAAAGGCTTGCTTGCCATCTTTGATCTGTCCGCGCAATAAAGTAAAGGCGCGTTCGCGTTCCTGCGGACGAAGCACATAGGTGTTGATGGGTTGACGTCCAGCGGGCATTTCGTTCATGATGGAAATATCGAGGTCGCCATATAAGGTTAGGGCGAGTGAGCGCGGAATCGGAGTAGCGGTCATCACCAACAGATGCGGATTGGTGCCCTTGCTTCTGAGTTCCGCGCGCTGATCCACACCGAAGCGATGTTGTTCGTCGATCACAGCAAATTGAAGTTCAGCAAATTGAACCGGTCCTTCGATAACCGCATGGGTACCGATCACGATCTTGATGGAGTTATTCGCAAGTCCGTTGCGAATTTCTTCTTTTTCGGATTCGGGTGTATCGCCAACCAGTAAACGAATCTCTTCCGGTTTCAAAATATCCTTGAGCAGATCCGTGAAGTTACGATAATGTTGTTCCGCAAGAATTGACGTAGGAGCCATGATCGCGGCTTGTGCGCCATTGGAGGTAATTACACCCGCGGCTATCGCAGCGACGACTGTCTTGCCTGAACCCACATCGCCTTGCAAGAGTCGGTTCATAGGCTTGCCAGAGTCGAGGTCGGCGCGAATGTCTGAGATGGCGGTTTGTTGGGCAGAGGTTAGGGTGAAAGGTAAAGCCTCTAAACGCGAAGCCAGCCACTCGTCCGAGATGGGGAAGCGGCGCGCGTCCACTGATTTCCAATCCCGTTTTTGGCGCAGCACGCCCATCTGCAGATAGAAAATTTCGTCGAATGCCAGACGTTCACGCGCGGCTGTGAGCTTCTCTTGCGAATCAGGAAAGTGAATTTGCAGCAACGCTTCGCCCAGCCGCACAACGCGGGCAGAACTGCGTACGCTCTCGGGCAGGGCATCGGCGACACTGGGCGCCCAATATTCAATGACCTGCCTCATCAAGTTGCGCAGCCATTTTTGATTGATCTTTTCAGTGAGCGAATAGATCGGCACAATGCGGTTGGTGTGCAGATTCTCCACATCAACCGGTTCCCAATCAGGACTGTTCATCACGAGGCGTCCTAGATACTGGTCGATCTTGCCGGATACAGAAATGGCATCGCCCTGCTTGAAACGATTCGCGAGCCAGGGTTGATTGAAGAAAGACAAACGCAAACCGCCCGTGCCATCACTGATCACGACCTCAATGATCGAAGCTTTGCCGCCGCGGATCGGGCGGGTATGCACGCTTTGAATGGTTCCAATGACAGTCACTTGCTCGCTGTAAAACAGATCTTTGATCGGCTTGAGTTGTGAGTAATCATCGTAGCGGCGCGGGAAGTAATACAACATATCACCGAGCGTGTACATGCCCAGCTTTTCAAGCGTCTCAGCATGGCGCGGACCCACGCCCTGCAGCACGGTCAACTTGGCATCGAGCGCGGCGGGTGTGGCAGAGGTCTTTGCGCCAGCCACTGCTTCAGAACGTGGCTGCGCTGGCGGGCGCGGTTTCTGTTCGCGCGGTTCAGGTTGTTGCGAAGGCAAAGCCTGACGAGGCGCATCGCTCTGGGGTTGTTCGGGTTTGGGAGTTTCAGACTCGGCTAGCTCAGGTTGTGATTCGGGCTGAATTTGATTCTGAGGCTGCACCGCAGGCGGACGCGGCTTCTGTTGCTGTGGTTTCTGCTGGGTATCTGGATACGTGTCCCCGATCCTTTTCCACAACCCCTTCAGCACGTCAGCTCGTGACTGGGGGCTGAGCCCGTCATACGAGCGCAGTCTCGCCACGACAGCCTGGATCACTTCTTCCTTGATGCTATCGGCGCGCGCTTCCCCTTCCCAAAAATCAAGCATTTTGGCTAATCCGCCAATAATGGCGGTGTTGGCGTATCCGTTCTCGTGTTCGAGACGGAAGAATTTACGGAGTTTTTCCAGTGATTGCTGCATGGAAGTATTTTATCATGGGGAGAGGATATAAGAACTCGGAGGTCTTCAAGACCTCCGAGTTCCAGATCACTTTATCACCGCCACGCCCTAGCCTATTCATCTTATTATCAAAATGCCTGCTTGAGATAGTCTTCTGCTGCTTTGACAAATTCCTTAGCCCAAATCAGCATTTCGCGAACTTCTTCTTCTGTTAAATGACTACCAATTGCATAATCGCCAATATTGCGCCGATCCTGTGATTTGATCAGATAGTTGTGGAATTTTGGATTGAGAAGTTTCGTCTTGGCAAATTCCTTGCCAAAGTTGGCAATAATAGCAGAGTGACTGGAAAATGCCAGCCCTTTCTCTAACAACATCCCTTCAGCCACGTAAAACATTGCATAATAAGCGCGGGAACCTGCAAAATCGATCTCGCCATCCTTCAAAATTTTGGCAGCAGTTTTAATACTGCGCCTGGCTTTATCAAGTAATTCGTCAACTTCTGGTTTCATACCGTTACTCCATCGCGATGGATATTAATAAGGAATGGGGATCTCTTTTCTTGATATTCTCTTTTAGATACAAATGCACGTGAAATCACAATATCGTTATCAAGTGAAAGGGACACGACTTGATCATCCGAGCGTTGGAGCATTTCAATGTAATTGAATTCATCCTTGATAACCAACAGAACATCAATATCAGAATCCTCGCGGGCATCACCGCGGGCTTGTGAGCCATATAGAATAATACTATCAACCTGCCCAGCATAGATCCGAAGCAGTTCTTTTTTCAATTCCTTTAGCACCTTCTGAATTTTTGACGACATTTCTTGCTCCTGTCCATATCTTACCGTTTTTCCTTCCAGCTTGCAACCACACCTAGGTTCCTCACAGCCCCAAACCCCAAACCACTAGTAAAGAGACTCGTATCTATTCTCGTGGTTTGGGCAGCGCCAATCGCTTTACTTCCTGACATTTGATACAATCACCTTACCACTGCACAACAACATATCACCTAATCTCGTGAGGCAACCATGGCAAAAGCAACCTTCAAATGGGACGATCCCTTTCTAGTCAACGACCAACTGACCGATGAAGAACTCATGATCCGCGACACGGCGCGCAGATACTGTCAGGACAAGTTAATGCCGCGCATCCTGGAAGCGAACCGCCATGAGATCTTCCACCGCGAGATCATGGACGAAATGGGAAACATGGGTTTTTTGGGGTCAACCATCCCTGAAGAATATGGCGGCGCGGGATTGAACCATGTTGCGTATGGCTTGATCGCCCGCGAAGTGGAACGCGTGGATAGCGGCTATCGCAGCGCGATGAGCGTGCAAAGCTCGCTGGTGATGTATCCCATTTACACCTACGGAACCGAGGAACAGCGCAAAAAATATTTACCCAAACTCGCCAGCGGTGAACTCATCGGCTGTTTCGGGCTGACCGAACCGAATCATGGCAGCGACCCTGCCAGCATGGAAACCCGCGCCAAAAAAATGGATGGCGGTTACATCCTGCAAGGCAACAAGATGTGGATCACCAACTCGCCGATCGCAGATGTGTTTGTCGTGTGGGCAAAACTGGATGGTGAGATCCGTGGCTTCATCCTCGAAAAAGGAATGAAAGGTCTAAGCGCCCCGAAGATCGAAGGCAAGTTCAGCTTGCGCGCTAGTGTCACTGGTGAGATCGTGATGAACGAGGTCTTTGTGCCCGATGAAAACTTCATGCCGAACGCGAAGGGACTCGGAGGTCCGTTTGGGTGTTTGAACAAGGCGCGTTATGGGATTGCGTGGGGCGCGTTGGGCGCAGCGGAATTCTGCTGGCATGCGGCAAGACAATATACGCTCGACCGTCCGCAGTTTGGACGTCCGCTGGCGGCGAATCAGATCATCCAATTGAAACTGGCGAACATGATGACCGAGATCACGTTGGGCCTGCAGGGCGCATTGCGGGTGGGGCGCCTGATCGATGAAGGCAAGTCCACGCCCGAAATGATCTCGCTTGTCAAACGTAATTCGTGCGGCAAAGCTCTCGATATCGCCCGCATGTCGCGCGATATGCACGGTGGCAACGGTATCTCGGATGAGTTCCATGTGATTCGACATCTGATGAATCTCGAGGCGGTCAACACGTATGAAGGGACACACGATATCCACGCCTTGATATTGGGACGGGCACAAACTGGAATCCAGGCGTTTTCGTAACGACACACTGCTTTTGCAGGGGCTAAGCCCCTGCAAAAGCAAAATTGAGTGGGGACAATTTGTCCGCTTTTGGGTTTTTCTCCGTTTAATAATAGAGCTTGCATGAAGTCCTTTCGAGGAGACGACTTGTATGGAGAATGAAGATCCACGACGCACGAATGTGGATTCCCAGACAGTCCAGCGCGCGCTGGCAGGGGATCAGTCTGCGTTCGCGCATATTTATGACACATACGCAAAATCCATCTATCGTTATCATCACAGCCGTGTGGGCAATACACCCGATGCAGAAGACCTGACCTCCCAGACCTTCATGGCGGTGATCGAAGCCCTGCCGCGCTATCAGCACCGCAACAACTTCACAGCGTGGATCTTTCAGATCGCGCGCAACAAAGCCATGGATCACTTCCGCGTGAATCACGCTCACAGCGAGATCCATGAATCGGTGGCTGACCCAGCCCAAAGCGATGTATTGGAGGCGCTGGTTCGAGATGAGTCCCGTGCGCGGTTAAAGTCCCTGCTCCATTTGCTCGATGAAGATGAACGTGAGTTGATCCGTTTGCGCTATACCGCAGAGCTTTCGTTCGTGGAGATCGCGCATCTGCTGGGGCGCAAGGAGGATGCGGTTCGAAAATCCATTCGGCGCATCCTGGACCGTTTATCCATTCAGATGGAGGCACAAAATGCCTGAGTTTATTCACCCATCCGAACTCGAAGAAACATTGAAGGACGTTTCCAACGTCCCTGAACCTGATGTGGAATTTATGAATTCCCTGCGCGCCCGTTTCATTGCGGAAGGTCATGCAAGCGCAAATAAAAATCAGGAGACTCAAATGAGACGAAAAACATTTTCACAACGCCTGACGTGGGCATTGGCTGTGCTTATGCTGGTGACCTTGATCGTATTATCCACCCAACCGACTGTGGTAAATGCCTTGAAACGGTTGTTCGGTTATGTTCCCAACGTCGGTCTTATTGATCAATCATCCCAGGTGCGAATGTTGGTAAAGCCCGTAACCGTTACGCGTGAGAACTTCACGGTTACAGTGGAGCAGGCTGTGCTCACCCATGAAAGCACGGTAATCGTATATTCCTACAGCACGCCGCCGGATTTTTCTCCCGACCCCGGTCTCATCGATACGCGTTCACCCTCCGTAACATTACCCGATGGCACGAGGCTTGAGATCATTCAGGGACAGCGAGTTGCAGCTCAAGATTGTTCCACGTGCGCCATGCGTTATTCAATGCAATTTGGAGCGATTCCTGCGAATGTCGAGTCAGCGTCCCTGCAACTCCCGGGTTTGATCGGAACGCCAATAGGCAGCACCCCACAGGATTGGAGCATCCCATTGAAGTTTAGACTCACCGGTCCATCAGAGATTGCGCCGGTGATCGAGTACGAGGTAACGCCGGCGCCAACTGAAACTGCCAGCCCTGCATCAACGGAACCTGCCATTAACATACCAACGCAGGAGGTCAACACTTATGGTGTCACGCATGGGTTGGATAAAGTTGCGCAATTGCCCGACGGATATATTCTCTACGGTCACGTTACGTGGACGGATCGCAGCATCCGTCCTTATGGTGTGAGCGCAAACTTGTCGAGTATTAAGGATGCGAACGGTGTGGATGTGTCCTTTGATTATGCCCAAATTCAATCGAATGCGAAGCCCGAAGATATGCGCCAGGATTGGGCATTCAAAATCGGAAAGGATTTCGTAGCGCCTCTGAAACTGGACTTTTACATGGAAGCATCCCTCGATGTGGATGGCGGCTCGTTCACTTTCGACCCGGGTCCTGCTCCTAAACTTGGACAAAAGTGGGTCATCAACCAGGATGTGTTGGTTGATAATAAGATCGTCCACGTTCTTTCTGTCGAACAGGCGGGCATCGAGCCGGGTTACTTCCAGTTCACGATGCAATCGGACTCGAACATTATTGATGCTTTTATCATTGACCCCAACTACCCTCCAGCGGGCGGTGGCGGTGGCGGTGGCGGCATGCCGCAAATAGGTGAGCCATTCTTCAGTGGCTATGGTTATCAAATGCCTTTACCGCAAGGTCCGCGAACGATGAAGTTTTTTAGTATCGGCGTGCTTGTCCCCGGCGATTGGGCGTTGACGTGGAGTCCGTAACACGTAATTTGTAAAAAATAAAACGACCTCGTGACTCACGAGGTCGTTTTGCATAAACAAGTAACTATCTATTTCCTAATTGCCGCAAACCCCAAGCCATTTGGGCCGACATGCGTACCGATGACCGTGGTCACGTTGACCATCAAAATATCGCGCGGCACGGACTGGCTTGTCTGTTGCATCACAACATTCAGAAATTCCTTGGCGCGGGGTTCCGCTCCGGTATGCAGGATCGCTAATTGTTCAAGTGTGCCGCACTCTAAAAGAAGTTTTAACATCCGATCGTTGGCTTGTTTGGTGGTGCGCACTGCGCCAATAGGTTTGACTTCCCCATTTGTTAATTCGATCAAGGGTTTGATGTTCAACATGCCGCCAAGGAATGTTACTGCGGCAGGGACGCGCCCGCTACGCTTGAGATTCTCCATCGTATCCAACGCGGCGAAGACGTGCAGGCGTTTGCGGGTGGATTCGATGGCATTCATGGCAGCTTGCAGTCCCTGTTCGGCGACTTCGGCGGCGGCGAGTACTTGAAAGCCAAGCCCCAGCGAAAGGGAGAGACTATCTATAACTGTGACCTTGTTTGGGAAATCCTGCGCCGCCTGGCGCGCAGAGTTGATGATGGTGGTCAATGGTCCCGCCGCGTGGATGGAGAGGATGTGGTCACAACCGCGGGTGAGGAGGGAATCGTATGGGGTGTGGAAATCGCCGATCGAAGGCGCGGCAGTTGTCGGCTGGGTTTGAAGCGCGGGTAGTCGTTTGTAGAAGTCTTCGCGCGAGAGTCCGATTCCGTCTGCGTATTCTTTTCCATCCAAGATCAAGATCGATGGGACAACTTCAAGCTCATATTGGTCGACCAGATATTTTGGAATATCGGAGGTGGAATCGGTGACGATGCCAAGTTTCATGGTTTCTCCCGGTCGAGCCAGAGTTCGCGGTATTTGCGATTCCAGTCAATGAGGAAGCGATAGGCGATAACAAGCCCGCCAGCGAGAGCGATCCATAGTTCGATACCGCGCAGGTCAAAATACCAGAAAACCGGTGCCATGAGAACACCAGTAAAAACACTGGCACGCGCACTATGATGAAGCGATAACGTCAGGGTTAATAACAAAGCCAGCCCGATCAAAAACGCGAACCAATTTACAGCGAGAAGCGCACCGCCAAAAGTTGCCAATCCCATGCCACCGCGGAATTGCGCAAAGAGGGGCCAGCAATGACCAATAACCGCACACGCGGCGGTGAGAGGGATTACGTAGTGCGAGATATTATCTCGCACTACAAGCGCTGCAATATAAGTTGGAATAAAACCCTTGGCAATATCCAGAATCAACACCAGCGCGCCCCAACCGAAGCCCGCCTGGCGAACTGTATTGGTGGTTGTCGCATGACCCGAGCCCGCATCGCGCACATCCACATGCTTTACATAACGCGTGATCCAAATGGAAAACGGCAATGAGCCGGAGAGATAACCGAGAATGGGAAAGAGAAATGCGGTGATGATGCTCATGTGCGCGAGTATAGCATAGGCAGAAAAGGATTAACTTTGCGCTTCACGGTGGTGAAACGTAAGCGTACAAATCCCAACCCTTCACGTGTCCCATCAGCACGTAAGCCGCCGGGGGCGCGGGATAACCATCCGCTCTGGGCAGCAACAGGTATTCGATGCCCTGTGAGTACAGCCCTTGAATATCTGTGATCTGGGCAGGAGCCGAGAGCGGCACCAAACGGCGACTCAGTCTTTCGCCAAAAAGCGGGTAATCCAGAATAAAAAACGGAATATAGTATCCGAGTGTGGCATCGGCGGGCACATATTTTTCCACCATGTAATAAACATCCCGATTATCTTTTCTTTGAATGGTTTGAATAAAGATGCGGTCATTGTTCCAGACATGAAAGTCATCGGCATATTTGCCGAGGGTTGGTTTCGATGGATTGTTGAGCATGGTTACAGAAATAATAACCACCGCCAAAATGACGATCAACCATTCATAGATCGAGCTGCCTTTTTCCCTGAACCAGACCGCCATTAACGGAGCGCAAAGCGCCGCCAACGGAGCAAAGTAGCGACCCTGGAAAGGGTCCCACCCCGGGCGCAGGATGATCTCCAAAGGCAGAAAGATCAATAATGCAATACCTGGGATTAACAACAGATAGGAGCGTCGCCGCAGACCTAACCAGGATTGAGAAAGCAGCGCAGGGAAGATTAACAGAACGCTGAGCGGTCCATACCAGGCATGGCTTTCTTCATTGATATTTTTTTGCGTAAAACTAAAGGTGTGTCCTGGCGCTGTGTAAGCGGTCCCTTCGATCTCTTCAAATCCAATTCCCTGGAAAAAAGCCCGCGCCAAATACATCTTGACCTTGTGGCTATAACCGTCCAATGGTCTGGGCAACCCGCTCGTATCAAGCGCCTGATAAAACAGGCGCGGCGCATTATAGAGCACTTCATGGAAAATATCGCGGCTGGGAGCAGGGGCATCTACTGAATTCACAGAAACCGCGTCAGGCCGCGATGCCCGCGCCAAACCAAAGCGCTCTGGTGGAAGCTTCCGCGTTTGCGGAATGTCAATCATCGTATCGATATAATTCGGCGAGCCAAAGGGGTCACCGAAATATTCCCAATTCACCACATAAATATAAGAACCTAAAAGTGCAATCGCAATCAACAAGTTGACAAACCAAATCACAAGCGGCTTCCACGTTCGTCTGCCAAACTGCAGAATAAGAAGTAATGCAATCACCGCCAATACAGGCAACAACAAGAAGTAGCTCTTCTTCACACCGATCCCCATCCCCACACTGATGGCAGAGAGAGTTAAGAATGAATATCGATGCTCCCTGATACCCAGGATCAGGAAATAGACTGCGGGAAGAAAGAATACCGCGGTCATCAGATCGGTTTGAGTGGTGGTTGACTGCAAAGCTACCAACGGGAACCCCAGAAAGATCAGTGCCGCAAAAGCAGACGGTCGTTGGGGGTAACCCAACAAACGCGCCAAGCCAAAGACGCCTACACTTGAGACCAACGCCGCCAACCATTGGACACTGCCCACCATCCGGTCGCTGCCAAGAAATAGAAACGTCCAATAAGTTTGCAGCTGAGCCACCACCGGATACCAGACTTGATTAGGCATGGTTGTTTGCCATGGAAAGAACGACCCATGTTGGAACCAAAAGCCAATCCGCGAGAGGTGTGTACTCAGGCTATCCATGTTATTTTGGGGAATAAGAATCACTTGCACAAAAGCGTAGGCGTAAAACAGAACTGTGCTCAACGTCAATAGAGCTAAACCAGGCTCACGCCGAATCCACTGTGCATCGAATTTTATTTTCCAGCCTTGAAAAGGAAGCCAGAGATGTGGTCTTCCAGTGCGCATCCAAATCAGCCAGCCAAATCCCCCAATACACACATGCAGCCCCAACATGACCCATTGTTGATCGAGCAAATAAAAACTATTTGCAATATAAGAACATAATGTCACGCTGGCGCTACCAATCAGGTACCAAGCCATCAACCATGCTGATTTGTACGATAAACGAAAAACTGCAACCCACGGCAGGCTGCTGGCTAGCAAAATAAACAAGGCAAGGATAAAAATTAGCATACCAAAAACTCAGCGCACCATTCTCAAATCATTATAATGTAAGTTGGATATAGCGCTTCGTCCCCAGCCAGAGCTGCTCATTCAGTCCCCAACCTTTATTTTGTCTTACAAATACTCCCCTGACCGATGGCATCAGGGGAGTATCACAATGTAATTGATAACCAGTCTCTACGCTTGAACGGAAAATTCCTTCAAGGCCTTCACTACTTGCATTTGCTCATCTTCGGTCATGTTCGTATAAAAGGGCAGGCGCAGTAACTGGTCACTGACGTGTTCGGTGACTTCGCAATCGCCCGGTTTGCCGCCATACTTCTCGCCCATTGGTGAAAGATGCAAAGGCAGGTAATGAAATACAGCATGAATGCCCTGCGCTTTCAAATGCGCAATTGCCGCCTGGCGTTTTTCAAGACTGGGAAAAAGCAAATAGAACATGTGATAGGTCTGTTCGCAATGCGCAGGGACAAATGGCATATGCACATTATTTTCCTCAGCCCATGCGCCTAATTCCTTGTAATAGGTTTCCCAAATCCGCTGGCGGCGAGATTGGATCTGCTCGCGTTCTTCCAATTGCGCCAACAAAAATGCTGCTAGCATATCTGACGGCAGATAGCTCGAGCCCACATTCACCCAGGTGTATTTATCCACCTGCCCGCGAAAGAAACGGCTACGATTAGTACCCTTCTCGCGCAGGATCTCAGCATCCTCAATGTATTTTAGATCATTAATTAACAATGCGCCACCTTCACCGGATGTGAAGTTCTTGGTTTCATGGAAACTCTGTGTCGCCATCACGCCAAACGTACCCAGGTATCTGCCTTTGTATTTCCCAAACAAGCCATGCGCATTATCTTCGATCACCGGAATATTGTGACGGTTCGCGATCTCCATGATCGTGTCCATTTCACAAGCCACACCTGCATAATGGACAACTACAATGGCGCGCGTCTTGGGTGTGATCAAAGCTTCCAGCCTGGATTCATCCATATTCAGGGTATCAGGCCGAATATCGGCAAAGACCGGTTTGGCGCCGCGCAAGACAAAGGCATTGATCGTAGAGACGAACGTAAACGAGGGGACGATCACTTCGTCCCCATCCTTTAATTTCAAAAGCAACGCGGACATTTCCAACGCATGTGTACAGGAGGTGGTCAATAAGACTTTCGGCACACCCAATGCATCTTCCAACAAAGTATGGGCTCTTTTCGTAAATGGTCCATCACCTGATATGTGATCGTTCTGCAAAGCCTGCTGCATGTATTCTGATTCTTTTCCAACAAAAGTTGGCTTGTTAAATGTAATCCCCATATATCGTTACCCGTTCCTTGCAATTTCCAAAATATATTGTCCATAGGAATTGCCTGCAAATACTTTGCCTAGTATTTCCAATTGCGCTTTGGAAATATAGCCCATGCGATAAGCAATCTCCTCCAAACAGGCAATCATCAAGCCTTGCCGCTGTTGTATCGCCTCAATAAACATTGCCCCCTGCAGCAGAGACTCATGTGTGCCTAAATCCAGCCAGGCAACACCGCGTCCGAAGAGTTTTGCCTTCAACTTTCCCTTTTCCAAATATATTCTATTCAGGTCGGTGATCTCGATCTCACCACGCGCAGATGGCTTCAAGGATTCGGCATATCTCACAACTTGATTATCGTAAAAGTAAATTCCCGGAACAGCAAAATTCGATTTAGGTTTAGCAGGTTTTTCCTCAATACTTAATACATTTTCATGTTCGTCAAACTCCATAATGCCATAACGCTCCGGGTCATTTACGCGGTATCCAAAAATGACAGCACCTTCCTGCAAGGAAGCGCACTCTTTCAATAAGGTCCCCAAGCCTTCGCCATAAAAGATATTGTCACCTAAGATCAAACAGACCCGGCTATCGCCTACAAATTCACGCCCTACCAAAAAAGCGTCTGCCAGCCCGCGCGGTTCAACTTGTTCGGCATATTCAAATTTCATGCCCCATTGCGTACCATCTTTCAACAATTCGCGAAAGCCCGGCAATGCATTAGGGGTACTAATGATCAATACTTCACGAATACCAGCCAACATCAACATCGAAAGTGGATAGTAGATCATCGGCTTATCATAGACCGGCAACATTTGCTTACTAGTTGCAATTGTCAGCGGATAAAGGCGGGTGCCTTTTCCGCCAGCTAAAATAATCCCTTTCATTTCAACTCCTTCTCAGCGCGCCATGCGTAATTCTTTTTGATCCATTCACCGTACGCACCACTACTGACCTGGTCCACCCAATCGAGATTTGATAAATACCAATCCACCGTGCGACGAATACCCGCTTCAAACCCCATCTCAGCCTGCCAGCCCAACTCGCGCCTGATCTTGGCTGAATCGATCGCATACCGCTGATCATGCCCAGGACGGTCTGTCACAAAACGGATCAGGTCTTTATAGCTCTTCAAACCCTGCTCGCGTAACTGCGGCACTTCAACCGGCGGCGCGACTTCATCGAGAATGGCGCAGATCTGATTCACCAGGTTAATATTCTTCTGCTCATTATTCCCACCTACCACATAGACTTCACCTGGCATACCTTTTTCAAACGCTAACTTTATCGCCTTGCAGTGATCCCCCACATATAACCAATCACGGACATTTGAGCCGTCGCCATACACCGGCAGAGACTTGCCCGAAAGCGCATTCATGATCATCAATGGAATCAACTTCTCAGGGAACTGATAGGGACCGTAGTTGTTGGAGCAATTGGTAATAATAGTTGGCAATCCATATGTATGGTGGAAAGCACGCACAAAATGATCGCTGGAGGCTTTTGACGCGGAATAAGGCGAATTCGGCGCATAGGATGTCTCTTCGGTAAAATAGCCATCGGCCCCAAGAGAGCCAAACACTTCATCAGTTGACACATGTAGAAAGCGGAATGCTTTCTTTTTATCTTCAGGCAGATCCTTCCAATAGGAACGCGTTGCTTCCAACATGGTAAAGGTACCGATCACATTTGTTTGAACAAAGTCTTCGGCATTGGTGATCGAGCGATCGACATGTGATTCAGCCGCAAGATGAAAAACGCCCGTTGGCTCGTATTTCGCAAATAAAGATGTAACTAATTCACGGTCTGTGATGTTACCTTTGACAAACTCATAATCAAGGTGTCCTTCGAGATTAGCCAGCGAGAGCAAGTTCGCGGCATAGGTCAACGCATCCAAATTCACCACGTGATATTCACCACTCGCAACCAATAAACGCACAAAATTTGTGCCAATAAATCCACTTCCACCTGTGACAAGTACCATTTGTTTTTGAGCCATATACATCCTTTCTTTTCGAATGCGTATTATAGCAGTGAGTATCTACGTTCAAATTAAAAGCGTAACCTCACCTATAAGCAAGCCTGTCACTACTTCATGGGGTCACGAGCAATGACGCGTATAAGTGTCACATCATTTTCAGCCGCGTTTTCGCTTAAGAATTGAGGGAGGATAACAGGCTGTTTTCTACGAAATGCTTCACTATCTCTGGCAAGGATCTCTATTCCCACATTATCAAAACCAGCTTCGAAAGCCTGACGATAATTCCATAAACGGTAACGATTATGATTACTGGATGGATTCAGAAAATTACGCCAGGTCTTTTCAGAAAACTGCAGCATCTCAAAGGGATATTTGAAAAAGTGGTCACGCAGATCAACGTAATGGATGTTCATTCCATCGGGCTTGGTAAGCCTTGCCAGAGCACGCGTAATCCCTTCCACATCGTCTACATGTTCATAAACCGAGCTACTCAAAACAATATCCACAGGGTCGATGGTATTCCTCACATGAACATCACGGATATCCCCTTCAAACAAAGTCATCCATTCCGGGCGCGGACGCAAGTCACCATGTTCCAATACAAAATACTGCTCTTCAACAACAAGCATTTTACGATTATGAACTTCATCGGGTGGGGCATACTTATCGCATAAGATGACATGTTTCGCACCCTGCCTCAATAGTTCAACACCAATATCAAATCGCCCGCCATATCCAAAGACCAGCACCCGTTTATTTTCGAAAGCCAAGCCATGCTCAGAAAGTATATCTGCATAACGCTGTACAGCATGCGTGGGATCACTGGTTTCAAGTCCGGCTTGAATAATAATGCCTCTCAAGAGCAGTATCCGCACGATCCGTTCAGGCAGGAAATGACGTATGAGGCGGGGGATAAGATAGGGTAAATTCAAGAAACCTCTTTAAATATTCTTCACGTCTTACAGGGTTTTATTTTGGCTGAGACTAGTCTTTCAAAACAAAAACGCCGGAACTTTTGGTATATCTCAATTTCAGCGGCTTCATTGGTGTTTTCTTTTTTGCAATATTGAACTTAAGAATAAGTATAACAGGGGCAACAAGTTCAATAGATAGAAAAGCAAGCGGCTTCCAATCAGGAAGGCTGCAAATTTGGTCTGGGAAATCTGAAAGGGGCTCCAAAAAAACAATGCACTGGCCTCGGTCACACCAAGCCCGCCAAAAACTTGCACGGGCAAATAGGAAACTACCTGCATCAGTGTGCTTACAAAAGTGATCGAAATCAGTTTTTGGGGAAACTCAAAAACCATATAGCTAACATATACCCATAGCATGGAAACTATAAAATAGGCCGCAGACAACAAAATCGTCTTCGCAAACGCGCGCAGCATCTCTTCCTGCTCAAGCTCTGAAAACACCTGCAAACTTGTAAGCGCTCTTCTAACTAAGCCAATTTCGGAAAGCCCAAATCGAGCAGCCAAAGAGTTTATATAAATAACAAATTTTTGACGAAGGGCAGCTGCCAATAAAAAAAACAGGATGGTCATTCCAATACCAACAACCAGAACAATCACAAGGGGATGTAAGGCATGAATGTCTCGCCAAACCAACAGACTCGAGGCGATCAATGCCACCCAAATCATCATCAAATCACCTATTTTTATCATTATAAAAACAGCGATGGAGCGGCTGATTTTTATGCCGTGTTCTGCTCGCAGCATCGCAATATAAGATATGATCCCAGCCGAAGTTGCCAGATAATTTGACAGCGCGTTTTGTAAGATAATCGCATTTAATACCTGGGCATAAGAAATGTCTTTACCAGTCAATGTTTGATATTGCCATGTCTTTAACAAGGTCAAGACCCCAAAAAGCAGAACATAAATTAAGAAATTGGGAAGGGATATGGATTTAAATAATTGGGCTAATTCAGACAGATTTGTTCGAGTAAGAACAAACCCTATCAATAATAAAGCCAGAATTACTTTAACAACAACCCAGAAGGTATTATTTTTAGAGGATGATGTATCAACCATAACTATACTACTTCATAAAACTTACTCTAACCAACCAGTACACTTATTAAATCCTTACAAGCCGCACTGACAAAAAAATCAAAAAGATCTTCTTCAAAGAACTACAACAGGCACTGGTCTTCAACCAATTATCCCTTAATAACGTCTCGAGCTCGATCTTTTAAAGGGCGACAAAGAACGTAATATCGCTCGCCTCCAAAGGGTAGGTTAAGGTAAAACAGCGCATACAACAAATTCGAGACTAATTTTTTTCGAGCGCTAAAGGCTCCTGATGAAGTTTCAGCAGGCATTCTGTTGGCAATCCGCCGGTGAAGATTATAAAACGGGAAACCCCATTGGATCACCTTGATAATCTCAAAACCAGCCTCCCGTATTTTGCCTTCAAGCTCGGCACGGCTATACCCATGCACATGACCCATTCGGTCGACTTCGGCTTTAAATAACGGACCTAATGGCAAAGAAAGAACAAAAAAACCTGCGGTCATTGTTAGTAGGTTTTTTAGTGCAGCACGGTCATCAGGAATGTGCTCCAAAACATCGATACAAGTCACCAGGTCGAATTTTTTTTCAAGGGTTTCCCGACTCAGGTCAAGCACATGAAAATCAGCATTGGGAAGACGCTTTTTGGCAAAATCAAGTCCTTGTGGGGAATATTCTGAACCGGTTAGGTGAACCTGCGGGTATTCTACAAGAATTTGCTGTAATAAAACACCCGTTCCGCAACCAGCATCCAGCACACTGTTAAATGACAACCCTTTTATAAGCGAAAATATAAAACGCCGTGTATGTCTGGCTGTAGAGCCATACACTTTCATATCATCCCATCTATGCCATGCCTCGTCATAAAAATCCGGATTAAAACTCATATGTTGCTTATCCTTTTGCCCATAATGCCAGCATCGTCAACGCGTAGATGCGTTTGCCGTGATCTACACGCCCTAGGCGGTGCTCTTCAAGTATTGAGTTCACAATTTTACGATCAAACCATTGATCCAACGAACTGCTATTTGCCGTCAATACTTCCTTCGCCCAATTATGCAATGGACCACGGAACCACGCACCAACCGGGATTCCGAACCCCTGCTTGCGATGTGATTTTACCTTTTCTGGCAGATAACTGGCAAAAGCCTTCTTCAACAGATATTTCCCGCTTCTTCCGCGGACTTTGAATTGGTCCGGCAATCGAGCTGACCACTCAACCATTTTGTGATCGAGGAAAGGCGAGCGCGCTTCGATGGACGCCGCCATCGCCATGCGGTCCGCTTTGACGAGCAAGTCGCCGGGGAGATACGTGTGCAAATCGGTATAAAGAGTCTTGTCTAGGAATGAACCTGCGGCTGAATCAAATTTTTCGGCGAGCAAAGATTGTGCGTTATCTGCTTTAAATGAATATTCAGGTTTCCATAATTGGGCGCGTTGGTGCGGTGAGAAGTATGATCCCCAGCGCAGAATGCTGGCACGTGCATCGATCTCGGGAAGTTGATGCAGACGTTTGAGTCCGTTCACAAAACTTTGTCCCACCGGACGGTCAGACGAATCGGGGAGCAGACGCGCGATGGACGGAATCAGGCTACGGGTCAGAAAGTGAGGCGCGCGCAGATATTGGTTGGCAAGCGGGTCAAGCCAGTAACGTTGATAGCCTGCGAAGTCCTCGTCGCCGCCATCGCCATTGATGACAACGGTCACATGTTCGCGGGTCATCTTCGAGATATGATAAAGCGGAATGGCAGATGCATCCGCAAAGGGCTCGCCGAAATGATACGTGATCTTCGCGAGCGTGGCTGGAATATCACCATACTTAAGAATGAACTCTTGATGATCGGTGGAATATTTTTGCGCGACGGCACGTGCGTATTCAAGCTCGGAAAATTTCTCTTCTTCAAAACCAACTGAAAAAGTTTTTACAGGCGCATCGCTTAACTCAGCCATGAGCGCCACGATAATGCTTGAATCAATTCCACCGCTGAGGTGCGCACCGAGCGGCATTTCGGAAATGAGCCGCATCTTCACAGATTCTTTGAGAAGCACGCGCAGTTCATCGATGAGTTCTGCTTCGCCCGCAGTATGTTTGGGCTGATAGGTGTAATCCCAATAACGTTCTATGTTTGCTGTGCCATGTTGCCAGATAAGCCGATGCGCGGGCGGCAGCTTATAAATTCCCTGATAGGCTGTAAGTGGGTCGGGGATATATTGCAGACTCAAATAAAGATCAATCGCTTCGAGGTTGATTTCCGGCTTATACGGGAGTGCGGCAAGCAAAGCGCTTAATTCAGAGGCGAAGTAAAGCGTGTTATTTTGGACTGTGTAATGGAGCGGTTTTTTGCCCATACGGTCGCGAGCCAAAAGCAGTTTTTTGTTTTTTCGATCCCACAATGCAAAGGCAGCCTGCCCGCGCAAATGTTGCACACACTCATCGCCATATTCTTCGTAGAGATGCAAAATACATTCGGTATCAGAACGCGTGCGGAATTTATGTCCGCGCCTGATGAGATCGGCGTAGAGATCGGGGAAGTTGTGTGACTCGCCGTTGAAAATGACCCACAAAGATTCATCTTCGTTGGGGATGGGCTGATCGCCGCCATCCACATCGATGATGGCGAGACGCCTCATTCCCAAGCCGACGCCTGATTCAACATGGAAGCCGTCACTATCTGGACCCCTATGGAGGATGGCTTTCGTCATCTTTTCGAGCGTGGTTTTCTCGGGGATTTGATCGTCTGAATGGGAGATTCCGCAGATGCCGCACATGTTGTTTATTGTACCTGTTCCAGTAAAAGCGCGTATTGCTTCGCGGTACTTTCCCAACTGTAGTGTTCTTCCACGCGCAGGCGGGAGGCTGCGCCCATTTTTTGGCGGAGAGACGCATTGATAAGTAGTTTATTCAGCGCATCGCTTAATGCGTTCGTGTCTTCTGATTCAAAAAGAATGCCTGTTTCTTCATTCAGAACAAGTTCTTCATTGCCAGCAATACGGGATGCGATGACGGGCAATCCGCTTGCCATGGCTTCGAGCACAGCGTTGGGCATGCCTTCATGGCGGGATGGAAATAAAAACAAATTGGAATGTTTATATTGTTCCAGCAATTGTTCGCGCGATTGCCAGCCGAGAAATGTGACGCGGTCGGCAATGCCAAGTTCGCTGGCAAGCGATTTCAAAGGATCGATTTGGGGACCGTCACCAGCGAGACGCCATTCCCATTTCGAATCCTTCAAATCCGCCAAGGCACGCAAGGCGAGGTCAAGACCTTTTTGATGGACGATACGTCCTACAGAAAGAATACGTGGAACAGTCCAATCGCGCGCATCAGTTTTGTATAAGTCAAGATCCACACCATTGGGAATAACTGGAATCTCAAATCGAGCATTAAATTTGAGAGCGAGGTCGCGCAGTCCGTTTGAGTTGGCAACGATGGCAAATGCATTCTTCCAAATAATGCGGAGTAAAGGGGCGATCAGTTTGTGATATGTACCGAAATCATAAGGTCGAAAGCCCGGCACATCGCCGCCACGCAGAGATACGATGTACGGAATGTTGCAGATCGTCTTGATGAAATAGGCAACCGCGCCGGAGGGGACTCCGAAAAATGCCAGGGTGGCGTTCGGCTTGATGTGACGGACCAGCCTCGGGGTTTGGAAAGAGGCGGAGAGGATAAAGATGATTTGCTCCAGCGCCCCGGACCGATCCTGTCTGCGTCGCAATGCCGGAATGCGATAAATCGTCACGCCACTCTGTTGTTCCATCTGAGGCAGGTTTGCAAACCGCGAAGTCACCACGGTAATTTGATGTCCCTGCACCGCAAGGGATCGCGCGATATGAGCGCTGGCATTCCCTGCGCCGCCGCCAATGGGAGGATACTCACTGTTAATGACAAGAATCCGCATGGATGATTAATGAGGAAGCGCTGCGGCGCATTCCGAAGTTTGCTCACGCGGCACGAGGAGTTGAACTCTTACTTTTTTGAATGTGTCGACGGGCTGGTAATAGCATAATATAGGCGTTGCCACCCATTTCACCCAGGCATTATTTTCTTCACTGAACTGATCTTCCAGATCATTAAGCTGTCCGTGTAAAGGGCTGGAAATGATCAGGGAGAAACGATGATCCGCCAGGTCGCGATAGAAACTGTCAAAATATTTCGCATCTGAACTTAGGGCTTTATCGATCAGCACTTTTTTGTCGTACTCAGGGACAAGCGGCACTCCTTTGATATAGCCAAAGGTCAATAACTGGCGCTGGTCCATAAAGAGAACAGCCCCTGTAGGTGTGGCGTCTGCAACTGCCTGACGAATATTTTCTAAAATTGCGGATGTATCCTGTGTGGATGGCAGAGTGTCTGGCAGTGGATTTGGCAACGGATCCATGGGAGTGATATCAGCCAATGTGGCTACCATCTGAATGTCTGCTTGTACTGAAATGGGAGCCATGGATTTTAATGGAGAATAGGCAGGGATAATGAGCAAAGCGATAAGCAGGCATTGGACTAAACCTGGCATGGCTTGGAATTCGATCCAGTGCCAACCCGTCTGCTGCCACGCCAGCACAGCGGCAAACATTAGTCCAATAATGAACATATCCATGTTGTGGAGGTCGCCCCCACCGCCGATCTTAACGCTGACAACCAAGCCAACCCCAAGAAAAGCAAATAATGGAGCAATGATGGAAATTTTCTGCCAGCCATTGAGTTGCCAGCGTCCTGTTCTAGCAAGGTAAACGAGAATGGCGATCAATGGGACACAAGCTAATAACAGTCCGATCAAAATACCAGGACCATACGTTGTATTTGGAAGCAGCCTATACCAAAGTAGCGGCTGATCTGAAACCTGTGTTTGAACAGAAGAGAGCGTTACGCCACCACTCTCTATGGCGGTCGAACCAAGCCATTTTTGGATCGTCACAGGGGCAATAAATGGAGCAAGAAAACCACCGGCTATTCCCGCAAGCCCAACGCTGATCGCCCGTACCCACGTTTTTTTATCAAGCTGATTGTTGACCAGTCCAGCGCTACCCATTTCCAACATGACCGCCCAGATACCCGGAGCAAACAGCCAGGTGAATCGGCTGATCTGGGCAAAGTAACTGATCACCGCGATCAATGGAATTGCCAGCCATAATGGACGTTCCCATGCGAGCACAACAATGATTGCACATATTAAGAGAGGTGGATGGATCGGACCTTGTACTACAAATGTGTACGCCCAAATACCAGCCAATATCCATAAACCATTTTTTTTCGATACTCGAAATGCAACCCAGCCCAAAATCAGATAGGGGATTACATCTATCAATGCTATCCATAAACGGACTTCCCAAATGTTTACCCCCGGAACAAGGAATGGAATGCCACCGACAAATTGCCTCCCTATATCCAGGTAAACAGGAATGCTTTGACCTAAAGGATAATCATATAACCGACTGCCAAATAGAATTGAATAATCCCAAAGTCGATTGCCTTCAGACCAGCCCAATGAGAACGGATAACTTGTGACACTTGTCAGCGCTACAAATGCGTTGTAGAGCCCAGAGGTGATCACAAGGGCGATAAGCGTGCTTTTCCAATTGATGAATTCATTTTTGTTTTCCGTGATCAGCCATGCAGATAATACAGCCGAGAATGCTGACATAAGAAGCCGCACATATACCCCATGTAAAACAATACCCCAATATGTATATTGTAAAAAATAAATGGGCAGGAACAAGAGGCAAATGGCAAATATCCAGCGTACATACCCCAGTTTGCTGCGAAACGACGACAAGAGCTTAACAACCGGCTCAAGCCTTTGCGGCGACCAAAGTGCAAACCTGATGATCACAATTAGTAGAACCCAGGCAAACAAAAAAAATATAAATAAGACAAACCATTTTGGCGAGAACTGTCCCAGCCAGTTGCCTGTCCCCCAGGAAACATTGTAAACTTCCCCACAGGCAAAAAGCGCCCACCAAAGCGTTCCAGCAAACATCAATATCTTTGCTGTTTTATTAAAATTCACATCTTTCATATAGCAACACCTTGGCTTCTAGCTGCTTCAACCCTACATATGTGTGCAGTTTATTATTTTATTTCTTGTTGCCCAACACTGTTCTAACAGTGTAGGTAGTTTTGCTTTGAGATTCGTGATAGGTTCGTGCCAGCAACTCAGCAATCAAGCCCATCAGAATGGATTGAAACCCCAGAATGAAAAACATGACCCCCAATTGAAAAAGGGGAGAACCAAGAACAGCAACCTGTTCTACAAAGCGGCGAATAAACAAATAGAGCAACAGAACCCCGCTGCCAAAGATAAGAAGCATGCCCGCCCCACCAAATAACCGCATCGGCTTGTGGGAATAATCCAGCAAAAACTTCACTGTGAACAAATCAAGGACGACTTTTATCGTTCTTTCCAAGCCGTATTTTGCTACACCAAATTTGCGGGGGTGGTGGCGGACAGGGATCTCGGTAATGCGCGCGCCCACTGAATGTGCAAATACGGGGATGAAACGATGCATCTCCCCATATAAACGAAAACCCTGAATCGCATCGCGCCGATAGGCTTTGAGCGTACAACCATAATCATGCAAATAGACACCTGTGACGCACGAGATCAGCCCATTGGCAAGGTTGGACGGAATCGTGCGTGTAAAACGATTATCCTTGCGATCCTTGCGCCAACCACTGACCAGATCATAGCCTTCGTCAAGTTTAGCCAACAATAATGGAATATCGGCCGGGTCATTCTGCATATCGGCATCGAGCAGAATAATCGTATCACCCTGGGCGTAATCGATCCCAGCCGCGATTGCAGCAGTCTGCCCAAAGTTGCGCCGAAATACCACCACGCGGACATGTTCAGGATCCTGCTTTACCAGCATCTCCAACACGGCAAGGCTTTTATCCCGGCTCCCATCATCCACGAAGATCACTTCCCAGGCTTTGCCGATGGGCTTCAGCGCCTGTTGAATGGCATCAAACAATAGAGGCAGATTTTCTTCTTCGTTATAAACCGGGATGACAAGCGAGAGTTCAGTCATTCTTTATTTCGCCAGGCGTTTCATATCCGCATCCACCATCATGGTGACAAGTTCTCTGAAACTGACGGCTGGTTCCCAACCCAAAACGGAACGGGCTTTCGATGGGTCCGAGATCAACAAGTCAACTTCGGCAGGGCGATAGAAACGTTCGTCTTGAACAACAAATTCCTTGTAATCCAGATCGACACGTCCAAAAGCGATCTCACAAAATTCGCGCACAGCATGTGTCTCACCCGTGCCGATAATAAAGCTATCCGGCTTATCCTGTTGCAACATGCGCCACATCGCATCCACGTAGTCTCCGGCAAAACCCCAATCGCGTTGTGATTCCAAATTACCCAGGCGCAGTTCCTTTGCAAGTCCTAGTTTGATTTTCGCCACGCCATCCGTGATCTTACGGGTCACAAACTCAAGCCCACGGCGCGGACTTTCATGATTGAACAGAATCCCTGAAGTTGCGAACATATCGAAAGACTCACGATAATTGACCGTGATCCAATGTCCATATACCTTCGCCACGCCATACGGACTACGTGGGTAGAAAGGCGTGTCTTCTCTTTGCGGCACTTCCAAAACTTTACCGAACATCTCGCTCGAAGAAGCCTGATAAAAACGGATCTTCGGGTTCACAAAGCGGATCGCCTCCAACATGCGCGTGACGCCAATTGCTGTAATATCGCCCGTCAAAGCGGGCTGATTCCACGAAGTTGGCACAAAGGATTGTGCCGCTAGGTTATATACTTCGGTGGGTTGGTACTCTTCCAACAAAGACAGCAACGAACCCTGATCATGCAAGTCACCTTGAACAACTGTCATACGGTCCAGCAAGTGTTCGATGCGCTCACTCGTGACCGTGCTGGAACGACGCGCCACACCTATGACACGATATCCTTTTGCTAGCAATAACTCGGCCAGGTACGATCCATCCTGTCCGGTTATTCCTGTGATTAAAGCAGTAGGCATATATTCTCCTAAATTCAAAATTCAGTCGCTGAATTATAACGCACATTTATTCATCTTACAGGCTTTCGATCTCGCCATACCCCTAACCCCACAATCGCAACCCACAATCCAAAAATCAAAGCCATCATCACGGGAAACGACAACTGCCCGCCCCAATGATAATACCGACTTACATACCATTGTGTAAACACAAGTAGAAACACAACTTCACAGGCAATCACACGCACAAACCACGCAGAACGCCCCTCGCGCCACCAGACCCAGACCACACCGGCAAGGATCGCCTGCCACAGGAATAGGATCGTCCGGTAGCGCGGATTATCCCACTGGTCGCCACCGGCTCGTAGTGCAGCGAGCAGGACCCAGGTCCAGGAAAGAAGCGCGAGCCATAGGATTAAGTTCCGATTCCTCGCTGACCCTTGTCCTGCTCCCGTTCCGAAAGATAGGATCAACGCTGGAAGTAGCGCATACCAACCCAGCGCGCGCAAAATATAGATTGCTTGCCATATCGGTTCAGTGGGATGGGTTAACGCGGCTGGCAAAACCGGCTGCAAAACTCCATACACCGCCACGAACGGGAGGCGCATCCACTGCGGCATTTCGTCGAAGAGCTTTTGCACCCAGCCTGAGTCGCGTTCGATGCCATAGGCATTCCATTTCACGGCCAGCTTCAGCCAATCATTGACCACGCTCAACGGCGACGAAGCATTGAACTCGCCCGAACGATTCAACGACGCGGACAGAAAGAACAGCCCTACAAAAAAAATGACCGCGAAAACAAGTACTGCCTTCCATGAAATGGTGCGCTGTTCGTTGGCAAAGAAGACCCAACCTGCAAAGATAATCAGATGTGCAATCGCAATCGCAGGCGAGACTAGCAACATGCCGAGCAAACCGAGGGCAAGCCAAACTCTGGGAGCTACTCTGGAGTCGGACAGCTTGCTGTCCGGTGCAGGAGCAAGCTCCTGCACTCCAGAGTTTACAAACCCATACAACGCCAGCGCACTAAACGTCAGCAAATACGGCTCACGCATAATGGACGCGCCCAGCAGGATACTCTCAGGATACAACGCAAAGATCCATGCCGCAGCCCAGGCGACCTTCTCTCCAAATACTTGATTGACCGCCCGCCACAAAAACGGAATCCCTACTGCGGCGACAATCGCCGAGATCAGAATCAGCATCAAGGGACGATGCGCATCCGGCGATAGGTAGCGATACACCAACGCACTGAACGCCAACAAGCCGCCATATTGATCATAGGCAAACTTTTGGCTAAAGGCTTCATAAATGGGACGCTCAGAACTTGCCAGCCCCCACGCCTCATCATCGCGGCGATGTGCATCGGTAAAGACAAAGCCCGCTCGATCATCGGCATCGGTGTGGCCATAGATAGGCAAAAACACATACAGCGAAACACCAACGAGGAAGCGCAAAGCGAAGGTAAGCGCAAGGATATAGGTTAGAGTCTTCGCTGCATCTACCCAGCGAAGCGCAATGGCAAAAAGTGAAAATGAAAGAAGAAAGAGGAAAGAGAAGGACGCAAAACCGATCAGCCAGTTGCCCGGTTGCAGGGACGCCAACCCCGCGCCCAACACCAGCGCAAGCGGGACGATCCAGAGCAGGTCATTTTTCTTGATGTTCATAAGTTGTGATTCTACACTAATCCCATGCGATAAACAGGTTGGGGATATAATTCTGTATATACATGGTTAGATAGAATCATTTTGTATTTGGGTCTTAGCAAAACAACATAACGTGTTTTATGAGATTTGAAAATGGAAGAAAACGGAAAAAACAAATCTGGCGATCCGCTCTATCAACTTAGCATTATTCAACATAAAATAGCCAATAGAAATAAGCCAAATTTCGATTCGGAGGAAGCCTACAAATCAATAGTATACGGCGGCCTCATGGGTTTTTTCTCATTGGGAGTAGGATGTGTTTTAACATTCCAATCACTTAGCCAATTAAAAGATATTCATGGTCTACGCGAGGCATTCCTCAGTATTTGCTTAGGTCCCTTTTTTACAATTGCGATTTTGTTGCAAGGTGTTTTATCAATATCGGAGATGCTGGTAAAGGGAATAGTTGTTCTCAATCAAAGGCGAAATTGGTTGAAAGAAACTAGTAGCGTGTCAAACGAGGATTGATGGGTAAAGGCGTTTTAGTTTGATGCG
>JBDTWO010000011.1:0-49619 GCA_040006635.1 Chloroflexota bacterium | reverse complement strand
GCAGTTCTTTCGGGTCCGCGGTCAGGGTGATGGGCAGAGGGAAGAGCGTCCCATCCGCAAGGCGCATTTCTTTGAGCACACGGTCATAATCAGCCTTGCCCATGAATGTGGTCAGCGGGGAAAATCCGCCAGTGGCGATCAACTCCAGGTCGCAAAGATTGCGCATGGTGATCTTGATAGAGGGGAGCTTGCCGGCACGCGCCAACAGTTCTTCGCGTTCCTTGCCTTCCACAACCAGGTTCACCAGTTTGCCCCCATACGGGGTGATCAATTTAGCTTTTGCCATTATTTCTCCTTATTTTGAACAGAGCAACTCTGTAAAGATTTCAGACACAAGGCGGGATTATATCCTAAAATTCAGTTGGTGAATTTTGGAATTTGATAACTTGATTGGAAGTCTGTGACTCCCTCGCCGCCAGAGCGAGACGTAATGCCATGATGCCATCTGCAAGACTGCAGACCGGTTCTGACTCACCCCGGGCTGTTTCTATAAAATGACGCGTTTGACTCACGAAGAGCTGGTTCCGCTCAAAAGCCTCGGGGGGAGCAAAGGTTTGGGCGACAGGAGCAGGCGGGTTATCTGAGAAGGAGCCGAAGGGCGCAGTCATTTGCTGGAAGTGCAGTATGCCGTCGGCATTGTCCCAGCGTAGAGTTCCGTTCATCCCAACGATTTCGAGTCTGTGTACCGGCGGGCGTTGGAAATAATTCAAATGAACACCACCGATCGCGCCGTTTGAAAATTTAAGTCCGATCTCAGCGACATCTTCCACATCAAGCTCAAGCGTGGAAATGTGACTGTTGAACGACCACAACGAATCGACTTCGCCAATCAGATAACGCAAATAATCGAGCGGATGTGTGAGCGTGCGGATGACGCCGCCACCTAGGTCTGCGCGCGCAGCATAGCTCTGACGATAATCCTCCCATGGATGCCATTGCGGCAGATACTCACCCCAATGCGCATGGACAGTTAATGTTTTCCCAAGTGCGTTTGATTGAATTAACTCGCGCGCCTTGTTGAGCGTGGGATGATAGCGAAATTGAAAGCCGACCAGAATTTTGCTCCCGCTTTTTTGTACGGCTTGTTGAAGCGTATCGAGTCGTTCCAGTGAATCAGAAACAGGTTTCTCAAGCAAAATGTGACAACCTACTTCTGCGGCTGGGATGGCAATATCAAGATGCAAAGCGGTTGGGTTCGCAACAATGACCGCAGCAGGTTTGTGTTTTTTCAGTGCTTCGTGGATATCGGTCTCAACTGGATAGCCTGCGAGTTCATCACCAGGCAGTGTGGCTTTATGCGTGCGAAGCAGCACGATATCTTTTTCGCCAAGCGCGATCAAATTCCGAAAGTGCCGGCGACCGATCGAGCCGAGACCAGCAATGAGTATCTTCATAGTTTTCCTTTTATTAACCGTTCATGAACCAGTAGGCGCCATAAAGATTAATCAAGATACTCAGCAGCGTAAGAAGTATAAATTGCCAGGGGACTTTTTTGCCGAGCCCGACTGCCAACATGGCTATTAACGGGATGAGAAAATCCAGAATATAACGATATCCGAACTGATGAGCGCCTGCATTGGAGTAACAGCTAAGCATAATCAAATTGAACAGGACTGCGACCCAGGCACCTAGAATCCACCATTGCTTTGGGTAACGGCGAAACAAATACAGCAATGGAGGCGTAGTAAGAAAAATACTCATACCTGTGGTGGTTGGATCGATCGGCCACAGGGCACCCTTGGGTTCAGTTGGCCATGGAATGCCCCAGTGAATTACAGGCATTTTAAACAACATCACATATGCATTGTTAGGTATAAAGTGAGTGGAAAAAAGGCCATAGGTCTGAACATTTTTTACGATTTCTGGATCGCCAGTGATCGTAGTATATCCAAAATCTAAGAAATTATCGAACCGCAGGTAATTGTAGCCAAGCAAGAAAAGAACTGCGATGGCAATGGGGAGTGCGGATGTTACCACCCACTTAAGTGCCTGTTTCAAGGTTACACTTCCCTGATTTTCCTTGATGATCTGCATAGAAATTGCAAAAACGAAGGGCCAGGTCATTAAACTGTTGGGACGTGCCAACATGGCAAAACCAATAAACGCGGCGCTCGCCCAAGCCGGCCATGCACACAAGGCAGCATAGATCGCTAGTGCCAGAAACAGCACGGTCAGAATTTGGCTGACGTACCATCCGCGCCCGCTGATACCGACCCACAGATGCGGAGTACCGAACAGAAACACCAGGACCAGCCAAAACATACCATAGCCGGAAAGTTCGATCCATTTGCGGTGCGCTAGTTGCTTCAATATCAATAACATCAGCACACCATTCATAGCACTAAAGAACATGGAGAAATAACTTGTGCTGATATTTTCGGCGCCAAACCAGTAGGCAACGGGCATGAGCAAAATCCCTGGCAGGGGCGGCATGGGAACGTACCATTTGCCATTGTATAGCGTCAGATCGTGCGTATATGGAGGATTTTCCAGGTAAAGCTTTCCTTGAATAAATTGCCCCGCTAACAAATCCCAAAACATATAAGTGGACTTATTGATCCACCCAATCAAAATGGCGGTATGAAAATACAAGACAAAAGTTACCACCAGAAGAATAACGCAAGCAAAAATTGTATTTAACTGGGCCATACCCCGGCCGGTACGTAATGCTTCTGGGGCGACAACCCATAATAGTATGATCAGGAGCAGGTCAGCAACAAAAATCCAAGTTAAGAAGCCGCTCAATCGGATATGAAATGGTATGAGGAAACGCAAAGGGCGTAGAATCGGTGGCAACATGAATACTAAAAAAGTGCCGATCAGAATCAAGGCGGCGTACAAAACCAGCATTATGATCGTATGATATTGTGAGAATAAATCAACTGTTTTTTTCTCGAATTGCTTTTGCCAGGGCCCCAAATTTAGGAGCATAAAAAGCGTTGCGCCTATGTTGATCAGTAAAAGTCCCAAAAAAATAACACCCAAAAAGACCCGTGCGGCAGACAACCCCAAAATCAACTGGTCTTCCGGCTTCGAACGCGGAACGACGAATATGATAAATCGCACAATGCCAATGATGGCGCTGACACCCAGAAAGAGGGCGGCAATATGGTTTTTCTTTATTGCGATATTTTTTACAAAAATGGACATTTGTTTCCTAGTAGTGTTTTAGTAGGCAGGACACTGCTAACAGGATTTTTTATATTATCAGCATGTCCTCATGTTCCATATCGCTCAGGACCACTTATCCAGCAGACTTACCAATTATTATCCTTCTCGTATCCAAGACGAATCAAAATATCACCAGCAATGTCTTTGAATAATTTTTTATTGGCTTCCGAGAAATGTTCCTTCCAATTTCCGGGCTGACCTTTGCGGAACGTCCCAGATCGGGAGGACTGCATGCGAGACTGTATCATCGCAATCGCCTGGGGACGTGGCAGTGAGAATTTCGCCCCGTGTGTTTCCAAATAACCAAGTAATCGGTTGAGAGTGTTTTCCCGATCAAGGATCAGGTCTTCGAAGCGCAGGCTCTGCACAGCGGACTGGTCCAGCCAGCCGATGTATTTTTCGAAACGAGTCCGCACACCAGAATATTCATAGCCTGGCTCGGTAATGCCAAGAATTTCGGCGGCAATACATTGCTCAACCGTTTGGAGTTTATCCTTGTAATAGGTGTGCAGCGCATGCGAGCGGTTAATTTCAGAAATATAAAACACCGAGGAGACGATCACATCCCGCGGATCGCGATAAACAAAGATGGTGGCAAACTGTGGTGAAGCAAGCACGCCCAGGAAAGGCTCTTCACATCCGAGGTAGCCGTAGCCAATATCGCCTGGGCGCATGGATCGTAAATTCGCCGCCGTTTCTGCCTGCGACAATTTTTCGTTTGTCTCGGCACGATTGACAGGCGGAAAACCGGTCGTAACAAACGGGCCGATCGCAGATAGTCCATGCAATATCTGGGTAATTAAATGCGAACCAGATTTGGGAATCGCATTCCCAAAGACAACCGGCATCTGACTTAACGCCCCGGGTCCCCAGCGCAGGCTGGCGTACATGCGGCGCCCAGTCCAACGAATGTACTTTAATTGTTTTTTGGCAGAGTTATATATTTCCATGGTTTATCGATTAAGGCGCAGCCTGCTTATCGAAGAAGTAGATCACGCCGTCCCGGCTTTTATGATATTCGTACAAACCGCTGGTCAACGCGTTCCAACGCTTCTGCGCCTTTCTGGCATCCGAATCAGAGAAGATCTTATAGGCAGAATTAAATAGGATCAGCGCGGCGCCCCTTTCTCTAAAGACCAGTTCCGTACTGTCGTCTGTATTATAGCCAAAAGGCGGAGATTCCCTGTACGGGACTCCGTTTGTAAATTCCGCGATCTCATAGGCAGGACGGTTCACAAAAAAAACAACCGCTGCATGATCATTGGTGATCAGCGGAAGGTCATTTGGCAATTGGCGCAAAGCATCGAGCAGACGGGAATCCTGCCAGACTTTACTAGTATATCCCGCGCCATATTGATGGAGGTTTTGAACCAATTCCACGCTTCTGGGAATATATCGAATGGAAAGACTCCCAACGATCATGAGAGGAAGAACATACACAACCCAAGTCCATCGTTTCATATCTTTCACAGCAAGCTGGATGTATAGTAAAAGACTCAAGAACAAACTCAGTTGAAGAGGCGATAGAACCCTCTCGTTAAAGGCTGGCTTCGGGAATGCGACCACGATAAATGTTGCGATCAAGAAGGCAATATAAATGATCGAGAAAAGCAGGAATAAGGAAGCGCTCTGGAAAATCGGATCATGCCAAAAGTCGGTAGGATCGGTTGATCTTCCATGACGGAATACATAAACCACAAGCATAAAAAATAGGATGGCGATAAACGAGATCACTATCAACTTATATTGATAAGCGATGCTAAATTGAAACGGGAGCCAGGTCCAAAATACTTCTGCGATGCCGCGGCGCACGGGTTCAAACATGGCCCATAAATTTTGAAGGCTGAATTCATAGGTACCGGGCGACCCACCAGCCGAATAAACCGTGGCGCTCCAGGTCAAAAATGGAAGTAAGGCTGGGATGATGAAAAGGAGTACTTCGGAAACGCGCTGTTTAAATCCGGCCTGAGCCCAGATCAAGATCGCCAATGCTCCGGTGGCGATGTAAACAATTCCGCTGTAACGGTCCAGCCAGGTCAAGCCAAGCAGGAACCCGGCGATCAACAGAAACCGCTTTCTTCGTTCCCTGAAATAATGGACAAGCAGGAATAAACCAAGTGTGCCCAGGGTAAAGAATAAACCTTCAGACATTGCCCCGGTGTAATTCCTGAGCAAGGTTGGCGAAACTAATGTAAAGATCAGTAACGCCAGTGTGAGAGAGACGTTCTTGCTCCATAAATAGATGAAATAGCCAACGGTGAAGATCAATATCGCAAACAGAACCACATCCAGCCAGCGCGCCGCAACCAGAATATCCATGCCGACCTTTCCGGCTGCTGCCAGGGTCATTGAATATAGCGGCGGACGAAAAGTAAGCGGCACGAACTCACCGCCGGGGCGCATCAATACCAAACCGAACCCAGCCAGCAAATTACGCGCTACTTCAATATATTCCACTGAATCACTAAAGACCCACGGACCCCATTGCGTGCCATAAAAGATCACAGTTCCACCCAGCAGGCTAAATAAAAGTGGAAGAAGAATCCCATTATATCGAGCAGGTTGAAGGCTTTTCATGAATAAATCTCAGCAGTAGCTGTTGTTGCTTCTGCCATCTATCTCTTCCAATTCAACATGACCAACCCGGCGAGGCAAACAAATATCCCCACGATATTGACCCACGAAATTTTATCTTTGAAAACAATGATCGCTACAGGGAGCAAGATCAGCGATGCCACCACATTGGTCAACACCGCGGCGATGCCGAGATTCCAGCCGGAGCGATAAACGAGCAGAAAACCGAATTCGATGCCAACAACAGCAACAGCAAGTCCAACACTTGCCCAGTTGAGTTTTTTCAATTCGGCGGTCACCCCGTTATGTGCCGGGAAGAAAAAGAACGTGAACAACGTAACAATAAAGGCAGCACCATAGGTAACCAATAACGAAACCGTAAAATTGACATTGGCAGGCGTGCTCTTGGCGGTAAAGTGATACAACGCGCTCGAGCAGATCGCCAGAATGATGGAGAAGTAGAACAGGAACATGGCGGTGATTCTAGCACTTTAATACAGTCCCGTCATTGCGAGGAGGGCTTTGCCCGACGAAGCAATCCCCAAGACAATGTGGGAGATTGCTTCGCCACTCGCTATCGCTCGGGCTCGCAACACTTGCGCCTGATGCAAGTGCAGGTGCGACAGGTCTGTCCCAACACGGGTATAATTCTTGATTATGACTATCAAAACTCAACTCAACGATTCCATGAAAGATGCCATGAAAAGCGGCGACGAGGTCCGCAAGCGCACAGTGCGGATGGCGCTCGCCGCCGTCAAACAAGTGGAAGTGGATAAGCGCATCGAACTCGACGATATGGCGATCATGGCGCTGTTACAAAAGGAGATCAAGAACCGCCGCGAATCTTTGGAAGAGGCAAAGAAAGCCAATCGCCCTGACTTGATCGAAGCCAACGAAGCAGAAATAATAGTACTCGAAGTATTCCTGCCGAAAGCCATGCCCGCCGAGGAATTGCGCGCGCTTGTCCAAGCCGCCATTAGTGAGACTGGCGCAACTGGTCCCGCTGATATGGGCAAGGTAATGAAACTTGTCATGCCTAAAGTAGCCGGACGCGCGCCGAATGATGCAGTCAGCGCGGCTGTAAAAGAATTGCTTCAACCCAAGTAACAAATGTTTTCACAAATTTTCGCCACGGAGTCACAGGGTCACAGAGAAATCTTTTTTAAAAATCTCTGTGTCTCCGTGTCTCTGTGGCTAATGAATCAAAACTAACATGGGGATCATACCTGCGCGAAACCAACCGACACCTGCGCGCATTCGTTTGCTTCAGTTCACCCTGCTTGTCCTGGTAGGCATCATCGCTTACGGCGCCTTGGTAATGCCGCTGGCATTTCGTCCGGCGGCATTACCGTTGCAGGCGGGGGATGTTTCGCCCAGCGATTATCAGGCACCTCAATCGACTCGCTATACTAGTGATGTGCGAACGGAAGAAGCGCGGCTTGCGGCTGAGAATGCGGTCGTGCCAGTGTACGCTTCGCCCGACCCGACAATTGCCCGCCATCAAATTGAGCGACTCCGCGCCGCGTTGCAATACGTCACTCTCGTGCGCGATGACGAGAATTCCACACCCGAACAAAAAGCCTCCGATATTGCCGCGTTAAACGATGTCGCGCTCAAACCAGAGACGATCCAGCAGATCATTGCGCTGAACTCTGTCCGTTGGGATACGATCCAGCAGGAGGCATTGAGCGTGCTCGAGCAGGTGATGCGGCGTAGTATCCGCGAGCAGGATGTGGATACGGTGCGGCGCAGTGTGCCATCATTGGTGAGTCTTTCGCTGAATGAAGCCGAGGCGACGCTGGTCGCAGAACTCGTGACGACGTATGTATCCGCCAACAGCTTGTACAATGCTGATCTGACGGAAGCCGCTAAAAAGTCGGCGCGTGAGGCGGTGCAATCCGTCACCGAGGAATATAAGGCAGGCGAGATCATCGTCCTACGCGGACAGATCATCACATCCGCACAAATCGAAGCGCTTAAACAATTTGGGTTGATCGAGGAAGCCAGCCCATGGCAGGATTATGCGGGCACTGGGGCGCTCGTCATCATGGTGGGCGGATATGTGAGTTTGTATTTTTCGCGGCGGCGTTTAGCGTTCTTGTTGGATGCGCGCAGTCTGGTTGTGGTGGCGTTGATCTTCCTGGTATTTTTAGTGGGTGCGCGTCTGACGATTCCCAACCGCACAGTGTTGCCGTATGCCTATCCATTGCCAGCCGTGGGATTGTTGATCGCGACTTTGTTCGGTGTGGAAGCGGGCGTTGTGTTTTCGTTTGCGATCGCTTTGCTGGCTCCGTATGCCTTGCCAAACACATTGGACTTGATGCCGTATTATCTGGCGGCATCCTTGACCGGCGTGTTGGTGCTCGGTTCAGCGCGGCGTGTGTGGTCGTTCTTCCGCGCGGGGGCGGCGATCACGGGCGCGGGGATCGCGATGTTGATCGCTTTCCGAATCCCGTTCACGCAAATGGATGGGATCGCCATGCTGCAACTGGCGGGCGCGGCGATCTTTACTGGTTTGGCTTCTTCGAGCCTGGCATTGGTGCTGCAATATTTTCTCGCGCAAAGTTTGGGTTTGACCACCGCGTTGCAATTGATCGAGATCTCGCGCCCAGACTTTCCGTTGCTGCAATTCTTTTTGCGCAACGCGGCTGGGACTTATCAACATAGTTTGCAGGTTGCCAACCTTGCCGAACAAGCCGCCGAGTTGATCGGTGCCGATGCGTTGCTCACGCGTGTGGGTGCGCTCTTCCATGATGTGGGCAAGGCGCTGAACCCGATGTTCTTCATCGAGAACCAGCCGCATGGTGAAATGAATACGCACGAAGATATCGACCCGGCGGACGCTGCAGCCGCGATCATTGCGCACGTCACCGATGGAGTTGTATTGGCGCACAAACACAAACTGCCGCGCCGTATTGATGATTTCATTCTCGAACATCACGGCACGATGACCACCCGTTATCAATATAACCAGGCGCTTGAAGCCGCAGGCGGCGATGCCTCGAAAGTGGATGTGGAAAAATTCCGTTACCCGGGCCCACGCCCGCGTTCACGTGAGACGGCGCTGCTCATGCTGGCAGACGGGTCCGAGGCGCGCGCGCGTGCGCAACGTCCGCAGACCGAGGAAGATATTCGCAAGATCGTGCTCTCGACCATTGAGAGCGCGCAAAAGCAGGGTCAACTTGATAACACGCAACTTACCCTGCGTGACCTGAGTCTGATCACCGATGCCTTCGTCACCATTTTGCGCGGCGCGTATCATCCGCGCATCACGTATCCCAAGGAACAATCGGCGCTGGAGAATGTTGTCACCGCGCCGAGGAATAAATCATGATCACCATCGAATCAAAATATGACTTTCCCACAGCTCTAATTGAGCGCGCTGTGAATGCCGCGCTCACCCAGCAAAAAAAATCTTTGGATGTAAATCTCTCCGTTGTCTTGACGGACAATCGCAGACTCCGCAAATTAAATCGGGACTATCTGGGAGTCGATGCGCCAACGGACGTACTCTCCTTCCCCGCATCCGAATCGGACGGGTCAGAAATCGACCCGGAAACTGGTGCGCGTTATATCGGCGATATCCTCATCTCGGTCCCTTATGCCGCCAAAGGCGCGAAGCAGGCTGGCAATTCTCTTGAAGCGGAATTGCAACTTCTCGTGGTACATGGCGTGTTACATTTACTCGGGCACGACCATGCCAAGCCCAAAGAAAAATCGAAGATGTGGAAAGCGCAGGCAGAGATATTGGAATCGCTTGGGTTGGGTGAGGTCAAAATCCGTGAGGAGTAGTTACGTAATACGTATTACGTGATACGTAAAAAATGACCATCAAAGAATTCGTCGCTTCCCGTATCACTTCCTTCGGACATGCCTTTCGCGGCTGGTATCATGTGTTGCAGACTCAGCATAACGCTTGGATTCATTCCACTGTGGCGATTATTGTGATCGCCATGGGCTTGTGGCTGGGACTTCCGCCGCGCGATTGGGCTGTGCTCGTGCTAGCAATTGCGATGGTGTTTACCGCTGAATTCATCAACACCTCCATCGAAGCGGTGGTGGATTTGGCGAGTCCCACACATCATCCGCTGGCGAAGGTGGGCAAGGATGTGGGGGCGGCGGCGGTGCTGGTAGCAGCGCTGGCGGCAATTTTGATCGGACTGTTGATCTTGGGTCCGCCGTTATGGCAAAGAGTGAGTGGCTGGGTTGGACAGTCAACGCAAACAGCCCGCGCATCACAACCCGCCTTCAAAGGAATGGAGTTATATTCCTGGCAGGGCAAAGATGGCGCATGGCAGTATGCCGTTCTGATCGGCACGAATCGCAGCAAGACCTTGGATGAAGTTCAGGCAACTGCACTTGATCTACCAAGTGTCAAAAACGAGATTGGACAACTGGCGGCTGGCGAGTCGCTTTTTTGGACGAATAATGTATTGGATACGCAATCCAATCAAATGATCACTTTACCTTTTCCACCCGACGCGGTTATGCATGAGCTACAAGATTTTGCCCGCGAAAAACAGATCGATTTACAAATTCCCTGATTATTACCTGGAGGTTGTATGGCTTTATCTTTTCAATTCGGTACAGTCGGTTCGCCGATGGGCACGCCCAAGAAACCGGGCGGATCGGTGGGTTCGATCGAGTTCAGCAAGTCGATTGGGTTGACCGCGTTCGAGTTGGGCTGGGTGCAGTCTGTGCGTGTGTCAGAGGAAACTTGTGCGGCGATCAAGAAGACCGGCGTAGAACAAGGTGTGGCATTGAGTGTGCATGCATCATACTTCTTCAATTTGAATGCGACCGCTGAAGAGTGGCCCAAATCCCGCAAGCGTTTGATGGATGCGGCGCATTATGGCAACCTCGCAGGTGCAACGGATATTATTTTTCATCCTGGTTCCTATTTTGGCAATCCGCCTGCTGAGGTGTTGAAGGTTGCCATTCCGCGCTTGAAGGGCTGCGTGGATGAATTGCGCAAGGCGAAGAATCCTGTGAATTTACGACCCGAGACGATGGGCAAGTCCGCGATGCTGGGTTCGATGGAAGATACGTTGGCGATGAGTAAAGCCATCAAAGGCGTGCTGCCCTGCATTGACTTTGCCCACCTGCATGCCCGTCCCGGTGATGGGACGATGAACACGGTTAAGGAGTGGAGCGGGATTCTCGAAGCGTATCAGCAAGCGTTGGGGAAAGAGGCGTTACAGCATCTCCACATTCATTTATCGGGGATCGAATACGGTCCCAAAGGCGAGAAGAATCATCTGCCGTTGGGCGAATCCGATCTAAAATTAAATTATCTATTTGAAGTTTTGAAAGATTTTGGTTGCGCCGGACGAATTCTGTGCGAAAGCCCGATCATGGAAACAGACTCACTGAACATGAAAAAAGCGTGGATGAAAATCAGCGGCGAGAAGGAATAAAAAAGTGCGGACATAAGGTCCGCACTTTTTATTTAAAGAGATGGGCGATCCCTTGCAACGCGCCCATCAGACAGCCTGGAGAATCGGGTGCAGGAGTCGGGTCGGGTGTTGGCGAGGGTATAGGACTTGGATCAGGCGTAGGTCCCGGTGTGACCGTGAGCGGTTCAAATAACTTACGGTCCTTGTTGTCTTCCGAGCCTTCGAGTTGCGGAGTTTGAGGATAATCTTTGGACGGCAATAACTTTCGCAAGCCGGTATAGAATTCTCGGTAGGTGACGTTGGGGTTTTGTTTGATCACTTGGATCGCATACGCAGTCATGGCGCCATTGGGGCGGCCGTTGAACTCGGCATCGTAGGAGTATTCACTGTCGCTGCAGCCGCTGATGAGGATCTCAGGCATACCCGACTCAGGCAGGAGGAAGGAGCGGCGCGCCATTTTGTTGGCAGTGGAAACGGTGGGCGGCACAAAGCGCGGTGTCCCTTTTTCGCCCGCGAGCCTGGTGACCGAGCCAGAGAAACAACTGTCACTGATGATCACGAGCGTGGCTTGTGGATGAATCCCATTGAGGATGACGCGCAGATCATCATCCTTGACCGTGCCATCATATAGATACACCGCTTCATCATACGGATCACTCTCATCACCGCTGGTATCGGAAACCTGTGTGCCATGACCGGAATAGGTAAAGACCGCCACATCACCGGCGTTCGTTGTATTCACCAATCCCTGTAACGCGGCTTTGACGTTTTGTTTGGTGGCTTGTGAATCCAGCACGAGGCTGGTTTCAAATCCCAACCCTTGCAACAACGCCGACCAATCCTGCGCATCGTTGACACAGCCATTCAGATCGTTCGCGCTACCGGGGTAATTGTTGATGCCGATACAGACTGCCTGTTTCATATCTGCCTCCAAATCCTTTTGCGGACGAATAACTTCCGTTGACGAAACACTCCATTATTATGGCACAAATCCCTTGAAAATACAGGATGATTTGCAGGTTGTTCTTGTGAATTTAAGTGGTTGTATTTGATCTTGAAAAGTTGTAATATGAATAAACGTTTTCAACATTGCTGTAGTACAAGCCTGCAACACAGCAAAAATAAGAACAGGAGGAGATTTTTATGAAACGCTTTCCATATATTCTTGTATTGGTGTCCATATTCACCCTTGCGTGTGGCAGCCTGGCAGGGTTAAGCCCAAGCCCCACCCCCATCGCCACATCCCTGCCGCCCACGAATAGCCCTGAACCGACCTTCACGCCCTTACCAACCGATACTGCCACGCCGCTCCCAACTTCCACACCCGATACCGCCGCGACTCAGTCCGCCAAAGCTACCGAGTCCGCCAGTGACGTGCTCGCAGAATTGGATAAATACCTGGGCACTGATTCAGACATCCCTTATAAAGATGGACGGTTGGTCTGGCAACAGAATAAAAAGCTCTCACTTAACCTATCGGGCCCGGACCATGGTTTTTTGGCGATCGATGACAACCTCACCGCCGGTGATTTTATTTTTAAAGCCGATGTGACCTGGGAGGCATCCGGCATCCTGGTCTGCGGAGCAGTGTTCCGTTCTGAAGCCAATCTTGATAAGGGCAAACAATATATGTTCTCGTATCTGCGCTTATCAGGTTTGCCCGCCTGGGAACTTGATGTCAATCAATACGGGAATTTCCAGAATTCCCCCTCCGGGTTTCGAACTTCGGGCGCGCTCGACCTTACGAACGGCGCCGACAATCAGTTTATCATCGTGGCGCAGGCTAACGAGTTCACCATCTATATCAATCATGTACGTGAAGGGCGCTTCTACGATAACAGCAAACAACGCAGTGACGGCGCCTTTGGGTTCTTTGGTTCACAAGAGTCTGGTAAAGGCACGTGTGAAGTTGAGAACGCCTGGGTCTGGTCTTTGGATAAATAGACCTCTTGCGAAGATATTTTTAGCCACGGATTGCACGAATTTTCACTGATTTTTTAAATACATCCGTGAGGATTTGTGAAATCCGTGGCAGAAAAAATCACAACCTTTTATTTGCCATGCACCTGTTGCAGCAGTTCTTCAACGATCTCGCGGACGGGTCTGCCCCATGAGCGTTCCTGGAATTGCAGAATGCTAAGCAAGGGCATCTCGATCATAAAGCCGGTCATGTCCATGCCAATGGTATCTTCTTCGTCATCACTCCCAAATGTAGACTTCATTTGTTGCATCATTTCCTGATAAATAGGAGCAAAAGCTGCTTTGCCTTTGGGATCCGTCAGCCAGTCGCGGATGGTGGATTCCCAATCGAGCAGGGAGGGCAGGGTCAGGGATGAGGTCAAGGTCACAGTTTCGCTGAAGCAGATATCGGCTGAGGATGAACCGATCAGGATGTCGAAGTCGCCATCTTCTGTGATCCACTGTTTATAAGCGGGGTCATAATAGGCAAAGGAACGGAAGTCCAATGCGACATTCACTGTCTTCGTTTCGCCGGGTTGCAGGTCAACTTTTACAAAGCCTTTCAATTCCTTCGGCGGGCGAATCAATTTGGATTTGCGATCATGCACGTAGATCTGAACAACTTCCTTGCCAGATACTTTGCCAGTGTTCGTCACATCGACAGAGATGGTGAGACCATCCACATCTTTAAATGTTTTCGCAGAGACTTTCGGATCGCTATATTTAAACGTGGTGTAGCTGAGACCGTATCCGAACGGGAACTGTACGGGAACTTCTTTGGCATCGTAATAACGATAGCCGATGAACAAGCCCTCGCCGTAGCGCACCGCGCCGTTGCCGCCGGGGTAATGCAGATACGCGGGCGTATCGGCAAGTTTCAGCGGGAAAGTTTCCGCCAGCCTGCCGGAGGGATTCACTTTACCGAACAACACAGCGGCGATCGCATCGCCGCCAGCCTGTCCCATCATCCAAGCTTCAACCACCGCCGCAGTATCATCGATCCACGCGCGCACATCGACCGGCGCGCCATTGTTGAGGATCACCACGGTCTTCGGTTGAACTTTTCCAACCGCTTTGATCAGCGCCACTTGTTGTTCGGTCAGATCAAGATCGGCGCGATCGTAGCCTTCCGACTCTTTGAAAGATGGCAGGGCAATATATAACAAAGCCACATCGGCTTCGCGCGCCAGTTTCACAGCTTCCTCGATCAACGCTGGTTCATAACTATTATCGGTTGGGTAACCCTCGGCATACGTCAACTCGGCGTTGCCAGCAACCTGTTGCAAGCCTTTGTAAGGCACAGACACTTTGGTCGGGTTGATGTGCGAACTGCCGCCGCCTTGAAAATGCGCCTCGCGCGCAGAACGTCCGATCACGGCAATATGCTGCGTATCCGCGAGAGGTAACACACCGTTGTTCTTGAGCAGGATAATACTTTCAGCCGCAACGCGTTCGGCAAGTGCGTGATGCGCCTCGACATCGAACATGCCGCTTTTGGGAGTCTCTTTGGATTTAAAAACGATGTTTAGGATGCGACGCACCGCCTCGTTCAACACGACCTCGGGCAGGCTTCCGTTTCGAACAGCCTCTATCACCGCCTGAACATCCCGTTCCTGCGGACCTGGCATTTGCCAATCCAACCCGGCTTTTAACGCGGCAACCCGATCATGGACCGCGCCCCAATCCGAGACAACCAAACCTTCAAAGCCCCATTCATTCTTGAGAATATCCGTCAATAGTTCGCGATTTTCAGAAGCATACGTGCCATTGAGTTTGTTGTACGCGCACATCACCGTCCACGGTTTCGCTTTTTTGACGGCGGTCTCAAACGCAGGCAAATAGATCTCACGCAGTGTGCGTTCATCAATTTCCGCGCTGATGGCAAAGCGTTCATATTCCTGATTGTTCGCCGCAAAATGTTTCAGGGATGTGCCCACGCCTTTGCTTTGAATACCGATAATTAAACCCGCCGCCAATTCCCCGGCGAGAAATGGATCTTCTGAAAAATATTCGAAGTTGCGTCCGCATAAGGGTGTACGCTTCATGTTATTACCCGGACCCAGTAAAACATCCACATTCAAAGCAATGGATTCTTCGCCCAGGGCTTCGCCCATCGCGTGGACCAAGTCCACATCCCAGGTGGAGGCGAGCGCAGAGGCGGTTGGGAAAGCCGTCGCGGGTAAACTCTTCGCGTTCATCGCATGGATATCCGGTACGCGCCGCACGCCATGCGGTCCATCGGAGACAATCATCTCCGGAATGCCGAGTCTTTCAACAGGAGTCGTCGTCCATGCGCTGGCGCCGGTGCAGAGCGCCGCTTTTTCCTCCAGGGTCATTTGCCCGATCAGGGCTTCGATATCTGCCATGATTTATTTCTCGATTCTTTTATGGGGATTGTTTTGAATTGTATTACAGATCGTCCACGAGTGTTGTAGAGTCGCACTGGAAAGATTCCATGTGGATTAATTGTGATGAGCGTATATGTTTATCGAAACCTATTGGATGGTCCAACCGCCGTCGATCATGATCGTCTCGCCGGTGATGAGCGAAGCCGCGGGTGATGACAGAAACACGACCGGTCCCGCCACTTCCTCGGGCTTGCCAATGCGCCCGAGCGGAATCCGCTTGCGGACCGAGTCACGGAAGTCAGTATCCTCCAGCCACTTCTTTGTGCCGGGTGTGGTGATAAAGGTTGGAGCCACAGCATTGACGTTGATATTGTAGGGTGCCCATTCCAGCGCGAGACATTTGGTAAGATGCGCAATGGCGGCTTTCGTCATGCAATAAACCGATTCAGTGGGCAGCGCTACAAACCCAGCTTGCGAACAAATATTGATGATACGTCCGCGTTTTTGTTTGATCATGATCTTGCCGACCGCCTGCGATGTAAAGAACGTCCCTTTGAGATTCACGTTCAACGTGTCGTCAAAATCCTTTTCGGTCACGCGTTCGGCTGGGTTGGGCTCTCCGATGCCAGCGTTATTTACCAGAATATCAATGCGCTTGAAATGTTTGAACCCCGCCTGCACCGCCGCAGAGATCTCATCTATTTTGCTGACGTCCATTTGCACGGGCAAAACTTCACGTCCCAACTTTTGGATTTGATTGACGAGTCCTTTTCCTGTCGAAAGTTGCCTCAGTCCGAGAATAATATCCGCGCCTGATTCAGCCAATGCCAGCGCGCACGCTTTTCCGATCCCTTTCGATGAAGCAGTGACGAGTGCTACTTGTCCGGTCAATGGTAATTTATCTGTCATGTTCATTTCTCCACTGCCAGCCTCAGCGCACAAAGCGCCAACACCAATGTGATGGGGGCAAAGATGAAATTTTCAGCCGAGACGCCCGATGCCAGATTGCCCAGTGTATTCAACAGCAGGAATGCGAAGATGATCCAAACAAGGACTTTCACCACGCCAGTAAATTTGCCCGCGTTGACATAGCCCGTTTTTGCAGCGATGACGAATCCAAAGAACAGCGTCACAGCCAGGGCAACGATCTCAAGCAGTATGAGATTGGCTGAGGTCGCTTGTCCACCCCACATCATTGTGGCAGGGACGACTTTCAACAACACGAGAATATGGAAGACCAGTAATAGTCCCAGTGAAGCGAGCAGGATATTCCCGGCAAGTTTGGCGCTGATCAGTTTTTTCATTATGTAGCTCCAGAGATCGAGGATGGTTTGATTATAGCGCGTGAGAAAGTCCCATCTTGAAAACAAAGCGGTGAAGGTGTCTCTGGCTGAGGAACACGACAGTGGGGAACAAAAAAACAGCTCCAAATGTTTTCCATTCAGAACCATTTTTTAGGTTGAGATCAATTTTCAGTTTCCGAGTATCTACCCTTGGCACTGCTGTTTATCGGTAGACGCTTTTTGGTCTGCCGTCATTTAATTTACATGCGTCCGATTCTTTTCATCTATTTCCTTGGATTTCATTTGGTTGTTTGAAAGCGTTCCAAATAGAGAGTGCTAACATCAGCATGGCTAACGCCAAATATATGTAATTTTGAATTGCCCCTGGGGGAGTGTGAGCAAAAGTGACTGGTCTTATACGACCGACCAACATGCGCAATAGCGTCTCTAGCAATTGCACAAACCACATAAACGGCACCAAAGAACGATAGCGCAGGATAACAACCCATTGAAGCAAAGCATAGATTAGTTGTGCGCTCCCCCATAATGCAAAGGCAAAGATAATACCATCTGCCCCTGTCACCGAAAGGTCCATCCCAGCGATGCTACCTGCTCCTCCATCGGGAGAGAATATGTGAATAAAACTTCGAATGGTTCCAATTATAGCAATCAGCAAGAAAATATAAAACGGCAGTTTTGTTCCACGAATAGTGTTGTCAGCTTGGGCTGGCAGAAAAAAATTAAGAAAAGTTGTCATAGAGCAGATTCCTTTTGTTGCTGTCCTTATTAAGGGATATAGCGCCTGACCGTTTCCGTTACCTGCGTGTGGGCAGGACGCTGACTCTGTTTAGGAGCAGAAAAAACTCGAAGCCACGCTTCGCGAAATGTTCGAAATGCCACACTGTACCCTCTGTCCAGTGCATAATGCCGGTGCTTTTCCGGTACGCTTTGTTGGCGGGGCTTACTTTTTCTTCGCTGCCTGTTGCGTGCGCACTGTTGAGTTGGCTTCCACCGCGGCGCGGATGAGTTGCTTGAAGGCCGCTTCGTTGATCTTCTCCCCTTCATGGAGGTCGATCGCACGCCGCGTGTTCCCTTCTAGGCTGGAATTGAAGAGCTTCTTCGGGTCCTTGAGGGAGGCTCCGCGGAAGAAGGTGAGCTTCACCGCCTGCTTGTATGTTTCTCCCGTGCAAATGCCGCCATCATGAGACCAGACGGGGATACCGGGAGATTTTGGCTTCTCCCATTTCCACTCTTCCTGGATATCTGGATCGGCATCCTGAATGAGTTGACGGACATACGCGAGGGTCGCGCCTCTCCAATCTCCCAGGTCTTGCAGATCTTGAATCAGCCGGGTGACTTTCGCTGAGGCGGTCTCACTACTTGGATGACTTGTTGGCTTCATGTTCTCTCCGATCCTTTGTTTATTATTTTGCTATAAGAAACTGTCAACGATTGGCGTTACCTGCAGGCGGGTGGGCGTGGACTCTGCTTGAGAGCAACATAAGCCTGAGTCCACGAAAACGCTCAAAAAACGCGGCGCGTACTCACCGGAGCTGCACATCGTGTTAAGACCAGGCTTTTGAGGCTTTGTTTCGGACAATCTCAAATTTCTTGAACCCTGGGCGGGGCTGAGTTTACTCTTGTCTGACTATATCGACCGAGATCTCTACCGCCGGCGTCGTTCCTCTATTCTCAAGCCAATGCAGGGTGTCCTTATCCTCGGGCCAGCCCACTCCCGGTCCATACTCTGTAGCGACTCCATTTCGATGGTCAGTGATCGTGCCCTGCAATATGTAGACTGTGCCCGGCCTGTCTTTATGGTCGTGAAGCGGACCAAAGACACCTCCAGGTTCGAAGGTCACCATACGCATTCGAAGTTGACGCCCTGCCATGCCCTCGATCTCAGTGCCAAGGTCAACTGTTGTAAGTAGCTTCACCGTAACACCTTTCGTCTCAGGTGCCACATGATCGTTGCTCATCGTACTCTCCTCTCTGTACTTCTAATACCTAACTAGGATTTATACAGCATTATATGCCCGGCGGAATGAAAAGACAATTTTGTGCTTGGTAATAACCAAACTCACTGCACCGTATCCCCACCATCCACCAGCAGCAAATGACCGGTCACAAAAGAAGAATCATCCGAAGCCAGGAACAACACCGCCTTCGCGATCTCTTCGGGTTCGCCGAAGTGTTTTACATCATCGCAGCAGGGACAATTTTCAAGAGCACGAGAATATGAAAGACCAGTAATAGCCCCAGCGAAGCGAGCAGGATATTCCCGGCAAGTTTGGCGCTGAACAGTTTTTTCATGATGTGGCTCCAGAGTTCAAGGGCGGATTGATTGTAGCGCGTGAGAAAGTCCCCTAAAAACAGCAGCGGTTTAACGCCATTGACTCATGGCAGTGTTGTAAATAAGTCGTTGAGCTTCGTGATCTAATTGTATTTCCAGATGCGCCACTTCTAATGGAATTAATGACCCATCTTCTTCCACTAACTTTACGCCCAGCTCCATTCTTTCAATGGAGCAATTAAGCAGTTTCTTGATCACTGGATCTACCGCTGCTGAATAAGGTTCATAAGTAAGCAATTGTTTGAAGTCGCTAAAAGAAATACTGTATTCTATATTAGGAATACTTTGCCCCATTCTGTATTTCAATTCTGTTGGTTGACCACAATTTGGGCAACCAACAGAAAGACCCTCCCAATAATGCCTGGTATTTATCTTGGCATTACAGTTGTTACAAAGGAATCGCATTTCGCCTGCCTCGTTTGAAGAAATCAAAAGTATCAAGTAGTTACAAAGTGTGAATCGTGGCGCGTATCGCCGCTGCGAAAAGTTTCACTTTGCGCTTATTTTACAGATTCTGCTAAGAAAATTGGGATGAGACGATCGGTTTTGTTTTGGTACTCTTGATAAGGTGGATATGCTTTTACTGCGATATTCCAGAGTCGTTCTCTCTCGGCTGAATCTGCCACCTCTCGAACTCGCATTGGATAGACTTCAGTTTTATCGCGAATTTCCACATTGGGATCTGCCTTCAAATTCTGATACCACTGTGGATTCTTCGGCGCACCTCCCTGAGATGCCACGAGAATATAGTTGTTTCCGTCTACTACTCTCATGAGTGGAGTCTTACGGATAGCCCCTGTTTTCCACCCGCGATTTGTCACAATGATGACTGGCAGACCTGTATCCCTCAAACTCAACCCTTCAGTTCCTCCGCTGCCTTCATAAAGTTCAACTTGCTCTGCCACCCATTGTCGTGGACTCGGTTTATATTCGCTCATAATTATCTTCCTTGTTTTTCTTATAGTGTATCAATTAATCCCCTCTTCCCAATTAATATCTTAATCGAAGTCTATCGATGCCGCCGAACGGACTTACGTTACCCGCGCTAGGGCGGCGGACGAGACGCCGTCCGAAGTGAAAAATGATAAGGCGCAGAAAAATGCTTGAGAAGTCGCCAGACTCCCCAGCGTCGGGTGCAAGCTTAGTTAGGCATCGCATCACGTTAAGACTCCAATTGGGAGTAATTGAACTTTCATACTTTTTGTGCAAGCCATCCACCAAGAAGTTGGAGCTGATAGACTCTCTCGATGTTCACAAAACCTGCTTCTTGGAGCAATTCCACAATGCGTTCTTCGGGGATTAGCGAATCTTCAACTGTCGCTCGGTGACGCACATTGTCGCGTGCAGTCTCTGGCAAACCCCGAAGAGTTACAAATTCAAGCCATGCTTCAAGCGCATTTTGTGCTTTTTGTTTGCCTAAATTTCCATGCAATCCAAACAATACAAACCATCCCCCTGATACCATTCTGCACTGAATTCCTTCAAGTAGGCGAAGTTTTGCGCCATTATCGGGCTGGAGATGCTCGACAAGAATGCAGGTTGATGCGTCAAATTTAGGTTCATCGGGTAGTGCATCAATAGTCCCATTAAAAAATGTCACACGTTTCTCCATGCCCATAGCGCTAATCTTATTGCGTGCAATTTCAAGCATTGGTTCGGCTGGGTCAACACCAATAAATGACCATTCAGTTTGATGAGTAGCAAAAGCCGCCAGAGTTGCACCCGTGCCGCACCCAACATCTAACAAATGGGCTGTTCGACCGATGCGTGTTCGCAAAAATGACAAAATGACCAATGGCAATTGCTCATACCCAGGAAAGACCTTTGCCATCATGCCGTCGTATTTGGCGGCATCTTCAAAACGCTTCTGAATTTCAGTGCTCACAACATATCTCCTGTAAATAAAGTGGGTGTAACAGATATTTGATTGTAAAGATGCTCAAATGTGGTTAGAAAAGAGATGCCGAACGGACTTACGTTACCTACGCTGGGGCAGGGACGGCGAAGCCGTCCAACCAGAAAAGGCTGAGACGTAGAAAACTGCCTGAAATGACCGCAGACTCCCCAGCGTCTTGTGTGTTCGGCGGCATGCTGGTATCAAATCACCGTTTATTTAGCCTTACGTTCGTTTGGTAGTCAAATCCTTGTCTTCCATTTCCCAGGCGTGATCGAGCGTGTGAAACGCGGTGTGCCGAATCAAGAAGCGCAGCGGCCAGGTGCGGGCCATCTTGCCCTCAGCGTGGAACGTCTGGATCGCTTTGCAGTAGTCGCGGCGAAAGGCTTTCAGCCCTTTGGCGTCAGTGACCCACTCACCGTCTTTGATGCCCACCCCGAGCCCCTTCGCCCAATCCTGTTCGTTGGCGCAGACATGCAGAACGATTCGGTCCCGGTCACGTCCGCCCCCGCGTGGACCCTTCTGCATTTCGGCCGACACGCGCGAACGTACATTGTCGAAATACTTCCAGCACGCCTGCATCAGGGTCAGTTCCCGCTCCAATTTTTCGCTTGACATGTCTTGGCGGTCGATGCTCGAAAACGCGAACGAGATGCCCCAGAAGTCGGTAGAGCCGGTGCCCTTGTATCGCTCTACAACGTCAACGTCCGTGGTGGCCGCAAACTCTGCATCCATCCCAGCCAGCTTCGCGACCTTTGCGTAGCGGGGAAGGTAGGCTTGCAACTTCTCAATCGCGGCAGTTGCGGTCTTCGCACCGCGCTCCAGACCGGGCCAGTCTGGCGCCACGGCGACAACCTTCTTGTCCTTCGGTCCAATTTCTAGCGTCACTCGAATGTGTTTTGCCACAGCTCCTCCTTATAATAGTAATTCCTGCCATCGTATACCCGAGCGGGAACACGTAGTTGCAATTCTATCTTACACACCTACCACGTTCATACAAGCTGTATGCTGCCGCCGAACATAATATTATACTAACGCCTATTAGTATAACTTCACTCTACTACTTTGTGTTTCAGCCGCCAAAACAATGAGTTGTACGGCCTGTAGACTTTATAACTACCTATGTACAGCATTATATGCCCGGCAGAACGAGAGGGCAATTTCTCAAACCATTACTGCGCCGTATTGCCTCCATCCACCAGCAGCAAATGACCCGTTACGAAAGACGAATCATCCGAAGCCAAAAACAACACCGCCTTCGCGATCTCCTCGGGTTTGCCGAAACGTCCCAGCGCGGTGCAAGATCAAGCAATAAATAGAGCGCGGACGTTTCGCCCGCGCTCTATTTTCAATCCTATTACTCAGGCAACTGATAATCCTTATACTGCACGCGCAAGACCTTCTTATCGAATTTGCCCACGCTGGTCTTTGGCACGGCTTCGATGAAGACCACATCATCGGGCAGGTACATTTTATCGAAGCGTGAACGCAGGTGGTCAAGGATCTCAGCTTTGGTGATGTTGTCCTTGTAATCAGGTTTGGGGACCACGCAAGCCAGCGGGCGTTCCTGCCATTTCGGGTGCGAGACGGCAATTACCGCTGCTTCCAAAACCTTGGGATGCGCCATGATCGCGTTTTCCAGATCCTGGCTTGAGATCCATTCGCCGCCGCTCTTGATCACATCCTTCGAGCGGTCAACGATTTGCACAAAACCTTCCGAGTCGATCGTCACCACATCGCCGGTGCGGAACCAGCCATCCATGAACGACTCGGGCGTGCGGTCATCGTTGTAATAACTGCTGATGACCCACGGTCCGCGTACTTGCAACTCGCCAAAGGCTTTGCCATCCCACGGGATCTCCTTGCCGTCTTCACCGATTGCGCGGATCTCAACCCCGGGCACAGCTGTCCCTTGTTTGGCGCGGAGGCTAAAGCGTTCTGCCTCGGGCAGATCCATTTGATAGCTCTTCAACTGACTCACCGTGCCCAACGGCGACATCTCCGTCATACCCCAGGCATGGATCACATTGAGCCCGTGCTTTTTCTCGAACCCTTCGATCATCGATTGCGGCGCGGCGGCGCCACCCACGATCATGCCGCGCAGACTGCTCATATCGTACTGTTCTTTTTCCAACAGACCGAGAATACCCAACCACAAAGTTGGCACGCCTGCGGTTAGTGTCACTTTTTCGGCTTGGATCAATTCAGCCAGATCGCGCGGCGTCATGTGCGGACCCGGGAAGACAAGTTTCGTCCCCAGCATGACGGTTGCAAACGGTGTCCCCCACGCCAACACATGGAACATCGGCACGACCGGCATGAAGACGTCACGCTCCGAGAGACCGAACGAGTCGGTCATGCTCAATCCCAAACTATGCAGATAGATGGAACGATGCGAATACACCACACCTTTCGGGTTGCCCGTTGTTCCTGACGTGTAACACATCGCTGCGGCATCGTTCTCTTGCAGATGCGGCCACGGATATTCGGGGCTGGATGAACTCAACAAGTCTTCATAGGCATGTACCGGACTCAGCGTTGTGCCTTCCGGAACTTTATCACCCATGATGACATAATGCTTGATGTTTTTTAATTGCGGCGCAAGTTTTTCGATGGCGGGTAAAAGAGTGGGATCAATGAACAAAACCTGGTCATCGGCATGGGCGATGATATAGGCTAATTGGTCAGCGGGCAGGCGCAGGTTGAGCGGATGCAGAACCGCGCCCATACATGGCACAGCAAAATAAAGCTCGAGATGCCGTGCGTTGTTCCAAGCGAAAGTCGCCACGCGGTCCCCATTTTTGACTCCCAGCTTGGATAAGGCATTGGCGAGACGTCCCACCCGTTCGGTCATCTGCTCGTAGGTGAAACGTTCCAGCCCGGGACCAGCCTTGGTGACAATTTCCTTCTTGGGGAAGAGCCGCCGCGCCCGATCCAATAACGGGGTAAGCGTAAGCTGATAATCCATCATCTGTCCTTGCATGGGAAGCCTCCTGTGGGTTCATGAAATGTAGACATCGATCTCAAGCGGAACACTATTCAGTTGTAACTATAGGATGAATTTATTATAGCACTCGTGTCAAGCCCTTTTACTGCGCCGTATTGCCACCATCCACCAGCAGCAAATGACCCGTCACGAATGACGAATCATCCGAAGCCAGAAACAACACCGCTTTGGCGATCTCTTCGGGTTTGCCGAAGCGTCCCATTGGGATATACGCGCTCGACTCCTTGACCGCCTCTTCTAAACTGACCGGGTCTGAATATTCAAAGTAGCCGCGCTCCAGCCAGCGGTCCACGAACGTATCGCCCGGGCAGACCGCATTCACGCGGATATTCTCACGCGCATAATCGAGCGCCATGGCCTTCGTCATCATCCCCACCGCGCCCTTGCTCATGATATATGGGAACGCATTCCTCCCCGCCACCACCGACCAATCCGAACCGTTGTTCACGATCACGCCGCCGCCCTGTGCCCTCATCTGCGGGATCACCAGTTGGCACATGCGCCACACCGCCGTTACATTGATCGCCAGCGTTTCGTTCCATACTTCCTCAGACGTGGTCTCCGCTGTTCCTTTCATGACGATGCCCGCGTTGTTGAATAAGATGTCGATGCGACCGAATTCAGCCAGAGTCCGCTCGACGACACGAGAGCAATCGTCGGCTTTGGAATGATCCGCCTGGACGTAAACGCCTCGGACTCCTTTTTGTCTGATCCCGTCCAATACGCCTTGACCTAACTCCGCACGGCGGCCTGTGATGACGACATCCGCGCCTTCTTCTGCAAAAAGAAGTGCCGTCGCCTTGCCGATGCCCGATGTCCCGCCCGTAATGATCGCAACCTTGCCTGATAATCTGCCCATGTCGTCTCCTTTTTTTTCACCACAAAGGGCACGAAGTACACAAAGTCTTTTTGATTTAAATCCTTTGTGACCGTTGTGTCCTTTGTGTTAAATCATTTTTGATTTTACCCCTCTAGAGTAGGTGGAAGAACAGTTCAATGTATGAGAAAATACCCTGCATTTTGAAAGAGGTGAGTATGACGATCTACGGTTTGAACATGGACGGACTCGGTACCGATACGCGCGCGGCAAAGCTCAAACGTGCCGCAGTCGGTGCGCTCTATGGTTTTCTGGGCGGGGCGGCATTTGTGGTGATGGCGGCTTACATCAATATCCTGTTGAACCCCGATCTGCCCTATGGCGTGGATTGGTCCACGTGGCTGGCGCGCCTGCCCTTCATCGTATTTGGGTTGGCGCTGGTGGGCGCGGTCACTTGCTGGTGGCACGAAGCCTGGCAGGGACTGGTGGGCGGTTCGGCAGTTGCGGCGATCCTGGCGTTGATCGTCTCGTTGTTTTCTTCCGAGGTGACCACGGGCTTGAAGTTCGTGGTGGGCGTCTTTATTCTCGTGCCGATCGCAGCCATGACCCTGCCCGTCGCTTACCTTTTGCGCTTGGTCACTGAACGGCATGCCGCGGCTCTGCACGCCCAGTGGAGCACAGCCCGCATTGCCGGGTTGCTCATCATCGTGCTGGCATTGGGCGCCGGTTGTGGATACTTCACCAAGACCTCGCCGCACGGAGTCGATGTTGCCCGCTTTATGAATAGCATGCTGCAAAACCCAACGCAGAAAAAAAATCCACTCGGCAACATCGAGGGCGTGCTGGCGCGTCAGGCTTCAGCCTATAAACTCTACCAACAAAAATCCACCGGCTCCACCGAGGGCTATATCTTCCGCGTTGAATATGCAGATGGCTTCACCCTGCGCTGTAACGTCATCGCCTACCCGGGCACCGATCCGTTCATCACAACCTGCGAGACCGATCAATAATTAAATAGGGACGCTGACGCGAAGCGCGCAGAGAACGCAGATTTGTTCTTTTTTGAATCAGCGAAGTCAGCGTTCATCTGCGTCCCACATTTTTAAGTCGCTTTAGGGAGCCACAGAATATAAACATACCTTGACGGGGCACTTCATTCGCAATACCATACGCCCATGACCAAACACATCAAAGCTGTATTTTTCGATCTCGACGGCACGCTCCGCCACAGTGTCCCCGAAGGCGGCGAAGTCTTTAGCGCCCACGTTGCCTCGCTCGGATTGCGCGTCAATGAAGAAGACCGTTTGCGCGCCGCGCGCTGGGAATATCTCTACTGGGCAAGCTCCGCCGACTTGCGCGATGACCTGCTGGCACACTCCGCCGATACCGAAAACTTTTGGATCGAATACAGCCGCCGTCGTCTGATCGCCCTCGGCGCATCCACGAAGCAGGCGGTTGAACTCGCCCCCAAAGTATCCAAGCATATGGGCGAGGAATATAAACCGGCAAGCATCGTCCCTGACGATGTACGGCGCACGCTGCCTGCGTTGAAAGAGGCGGGCTACAGTCTGGCAGTTGTTTCCAATCGCGATAACCCCTTCCATGAATTATTGATCTCACATGATCTCGGCGAGTTCTTCCCGTATTCGCTGGCGGCTGGCGAAGTGGATAGCTACAAACCCGACCCGGGTGTCTTCGAACACGCCCTCAAGCAGATGAATGTGACTGCCCGCGAAACCGTCTACGTGGGCGACAATTATTTTGCCGACGTGGTGGGCGCGCGTCGTGCCGGACTTCAGCCTGTACTCTACGATCCGCACTTTATCTTCCCTGACGCCGATTGCATCACGATCCGTTCCTTTGATGACTTGCTGCCTGTTATCGAGGCAATGCAATTGATAGATACTCTCAGGAAGTAGTAGATCAAACCTTTCGCGTCAGTGCGCTAACAACCCACAACTTCCTAAACCTTCTCACAACTTACAACGTATCAGACGTATAATATCCAAATATTAACCAGGGCGGATATCCATGTATTTCAAAAAAGGAGCGACCTATGGCATGGGAACGTAAAATGATGCGGACTGTCCGTGTGCGAAATGAACGCAAGACCGGCGTGTTGGCGCGCTTGCTAACCGCGATCGCCAGCGTGGATGCCAGCGTCGGCAGCATGGATCTGATCACTGAAACAGCGCAAAGCGTTGTCCGTGATATCACGATCTACGCCGATGATGCCGAACACATGGACAAGGTGATCGAAACCATCCGCGCCAATACCGGTACGCGTGTACTGGAAGTCCGTGATGAAGTGCTGGCATTGCATCAAAAGGGCAAGATCGCCATCCGTTCGCGCTTCCCCATCGATTCGATCGCCACCTTACGCCGTGTGTATACACCGGGTGTTGCCGAAGTTTGTTTGAAGATCGCCGACGATCCTGAACTGGCGCGGCTGTATACCAGTATCAGTCACTTCGTCGCGATCGTGACAGATGGTTCGGCTGTCTTGGGGTTGGGCGATATCGGTGCGCTTGCCAGTATGCCCGTGATGGAAGGCAAAGCCATGCTCATGGAAACGTTGGTGGGACTTTCCGGCATGCCGATCTTGTTGAACACCAAAGACCCCGATGAGATCGTCAATGCCATCGCTGCCATCTCACCGACTTTTGCCGCGATTCAATTGGAAGATATTTCCGCGCCGCGTTGTTTTGAGATCGAAGAACGCCTGCAAGCCCTGCTCGATATTCCCGTCCTGCACGATGACCAGCATGGGACCGCCGTCGTCAGCACCGCGGCATTGACTGTTGCCGCGAATCGCGCCGGTGTCGCCCTCGATAAAGTCAAGATCGGTCAGATCGGTTTGGGTGCGGCAGGGAACGCCATCGGGAAGATGCTCATGCGTCTTACGGGCAATCCAGTTTTAGGTGCGGACCTTAACGGCGAAGCAGTCGCACGATTTGTACGCGAGGGTGGTATCGCCTCCACTTTGAAAGAGATCATGGCGGAGTGTGATATTGTCGTTGCGACGACCGGCGTGCCGAACCTCATCAAGCCCGAAATGGTGCGCAAGGGACAGGTCATTCTCGCGTTGTCGAATCCGAACGCCGAGATCGACCCCGATGTGGCGCTGGCGCACGGCGCGGCTTTCGCAGCGGACGGCAAATCCGTGAACAACGTGTTGGGCTTCCCCGGCATCTTCCGCGGCGCTGTCGATTCAAATTCCCCGCGCATCACGCACGAGATGTTGATCGCCGCCATGGAAGTGTTGGTGCGCATGACGCCCGCCGGTGAACTCATGCCCAACCCGCTCGATAAGAAAGTGCATCACGAAGTTGCGCGCGCTGTGGCAGAGACCGCCATGAAACAAGGCATCGCGCGCGCCGAATATGTTCCGTATGTAGAGGGGTAATAAGTGTAGGGGCGAGGTCTTCTCGCCCCTACACGTTCTTAACGCGAAGACGCAAAGACGCGAAGTTTAAAACCTTTGCGCCTTCGCGTCTTTGCGTTAAATTCTATGCTGCGCTAATCGTATACGGAACGTCAGTAGAACTCTTGCAAAAGTCAAAAACCCTAACCACGGAGACACAAAGGCACGGAGATTTTAAAAGGTTTTCTCAGTGTCTCAGTGTCTCCGTGGTTCAAAAGATTTTGAATCCAAGTAACTCCGCCTCTTATGCAAGAGATCTAATTAAACCTTCTCCTTGATCAATTCCTTCAACGTCAGCCCCAAACGTGCCACGCCCTCGCGGATGAGATTCGGCGCTGAATACGAAAAGTTAAGTCGCATTGTATTCGCACCGCCGCCTCTTGGATGAAACGACGCGCCTGGCACAAACGCTACTTTCTTTTTGATTGCGTGCTTGAGCACTTCCGCCGCATCCATGCCTTCCGGCAGAATGCCCCATAAGAACATACCGCCCTGCGGCTTGCGCCACGTCACGCCCTCCGGGAACATCTCTTCCATCATCTCGATCATCACATCGCGTCTTTCCTTATACGTGGCGCGGATCACTTTCACATGCTCATCCAAAAATCCGCCCTTCGCCACTTCATACGCCACATATTGATTGAACGAGGATGTATGCAAATCCGCCGCTTGCTTGGTCATCACCAATTTGCGGATCACCTCCGGCGGCGCAATGACCCACGCCAAACGCAGACCCGGTGCGAGTAGTTTCGAGAACGTGCTCAAGTAAATCACATTGCCGCTGTAATGTCCGCCATTCGGACCGCGGAATTCGCTATCCAAATAAACCACCGAGGGGAGGTGTTCGCCTTCATACCGCAACTGACCGTATGGATCATCTTCCACGATCGGCACGCCGTATTTATCAGCCAGCTCCACCAGTTGCTTACGCCGCTCGAGGCTGAGGGTCGAGCCGCCCGGGTTCTGAAAGTTTGGGAGCACATAAATGAATTTCGGTCCGACTCGCAGCGCCGCTTCCAATTCTTCCACGATCATGCCGTTCTCATCGGTCCGCACTGCCACATATTGCGCGCCATACGCATTCCAGGCTTGCAATGCACCGAGATACGTGGGCGATTCCACCACTACATAATCGCCGCGATTAATGAACAAGCGCCCGATAAAATCCAACGCCTGTTGCGAGCCGGAGGTGATCATAATGTTATCGGCATCCACTTGCACACTATAACGGGCGGTGTGCCGCGCGATCATCTCGCGCAATGGCAGGTAACCTTCGGTGGTGCTGTATTGCAACGCCTGCGGACCGAAATTCTCCAGCACAGCATTGCAGGCTTCGCGGAATTCCTTCACCGGGAACACTTCCGGCGCCGGTAGCCCGCCTCCAAACGAAATAATGTCGGGCTGTTCGGTCAACTTCAACAGTTCGCGGATGACCGAGCTTCCCATTTTCTGTGTACGGTGGGCATAACGATATTCCCAGGGTGTCTGCATTCATACTCCTTGTGAAATAGATAAAAAAAGCCCGGCAGGTACATGGGTACCTGTCAGGCTGACTGACTTCATGGCATAAGCAAGTCGTGAAGGGTAGTTGCCAGAACTCGTATCATGGCACCTTTATCTTACACAATTTCCCCTTTTCGCGCAATTGACAATAAGAACTGTTTTTATATGACAAGGGGACTCCTAGTACAATGGACATATGTCCCCCGCTTCCCGATCGACCCCGGGCCTGCTCCCCTTTCAACAAGGCGGACTCGACTCCCTATGCGGACTCTACTCCATCATCAACGCCGAGCGCATCATCAACCGCTCCTCCGATGAAGAGACCCAGCAGTTATTCAATCACCTGGTCCATTTTCTGTCGCGACGCGGCCTCCTAAGTAAATTCCTCATCGGCGGCATCCTCCACCCCCAAATGTTGCTGATCCTGGATAAAGTTGTCGGCAGGCAGCGTATTTCCCATATTCAAGTCCCGTGGCGCGGCGTTCCCAACCCACCCCTGACCACGTTCTGGCAATCCATGCAGTATTTTCTGAATGGCACACCCAACCGCGCCATTATCCTCGGTCTGGAAGGCTACCACGAGCACTGGACCGTGATCGAAACCATCACCAGCCGCTCCATCCTGTTATACGATTCAGCCAAGATCAAACGCCTGCCGCGACCCTATTGCACCACCGTCTACACCACCAACAAACGCAAACATTTACTCCTGCCAGCCCAAACCTATTTCCTATCGAATGAGGTTGCCTATGAACAATAAACCAAATGATCTGAGCGAACTCCTCGCCAGCCTCAAAGCGGAGTCCTATTGCTACTTCACCACTACGGGACGTGTCACCGGCAACCCGCACGAGATCGAGATCTGGTTCGGGCTCAACAACACGACCCTCTATCTCATGTCCGCCGATGGTAAATCGGACTGGGTCAAAAACCTGCTGAAGAATCCCGCGGTCACCGTGCGGGTGGCAGATCACACTTTCAACGCCACCGCACGCCTCGTCGAGGATGAAGCCGAAAAAACGCTGGCGCGCAACATGCTTGCCGATAAATACAATGAGCGCCGAGCCAATGGCTCCCTCAGCAAATGGGCACGGACTGCGGTCGTGGTGGGGATCGATGTGGAGGATGATTGATTTGTGTTATACTTTTTTAATGAAAGGTATAACAAAGGAGTTTCCAATGGTTTTGACAATCTCAAATAAAGGCTGGATCGTCATCCCTGCCGAGTTTAGAAAAAAATACAATTTACACGCAGGTGCAAAAGTAGTTATTGTAGATTATGGCGGTGTGCTTGCCATTGTCCCTGCTGTAAAGGATCCCATCAAGCAAGGTAGAGGATTCCTGAAAGGGAATTCTTCCATGGCAGATGACTTAAAAAAAGACCGCAAGCTTGAAAAGCAAAGAGACTTAAGACTTGCCAATGGCTAAAATAGCGACTTACATACTGGATGCTTTTGCTTTCATGGCATATTTTGAGAACGAGCCAGGCGCGGAGCGGATCGAACAAATACTTCAGGATGTGAAAGGCGGTAAGGCCCGCGCTTTTATTTCCATTATCAATCTTGGCGAAGTCATTTACAACACGGAGCGGAAGCATGGGCTGAACAAGGCGCAGGATACACTGGCATTGATCCAGGAAATGCCAGTTGAAGTTCTACCGGCTGATCATCAAACCGTTCTTGCTGCCGCGCATATCAAAGCTAATCATCCAATTTCATATGCAGATGCTTTTGTAGTTATTGCAGCGCAAAAACTTGATGGCATTATTATGACAGGTGACCCTGAGTTTCAGGATATTACTGAACTCGCTCAAATTGAATGGTTAAGAAAAAAAGGCTAGTGACGGTCAGCAAATGGGCACGGACTGCGGTCGTGGTGGGGATCGATGTCGTTTCAGAAAAATCATGAAACTCTACTTTGTTCGTCACGGAGAAAGTGAAGCCAATACTCAGCATGTGATCTCGAACTACGCGAGTCCCTTTGGGTTGACGGAACGCGGCAGACAACAGGTGCATGTGTTGGCGGAGCATCTCAAGGATACGCCGATTACCACCATGTATTCCAGCCCGGTGCTCCGCGCCATGGATACAGCCGATATTCTGTACCAGGCATTAGATTTACCGTATCGGGTGACGGAGGCTTTACGTGAGTACCATTGTGGGGTTCTGGAAGGGAAGTCTGATGAGGAAAGCTGGCGATTACACCGTCAATACTACGAGGATTGGACTTTGCGTCATGATTATCTAAGCAAGCCTGAAGGCGGCGAAAGCTCTGTGGATATTCAAAATCGTTTCGTGCCTTTTATTGAATCGCTGAAACGTAATGATGATGAAGATATTTTGCTTGTGGGGCATGGCGGTCTGTTTCATTTGATGCTGCCATTGGTCTTAACCAACATTGACAATGACTTCGTGAGCAAGCATGGCATCAGCCACACGGACTGTATCATCGCTGAATTACACGCTGACAATTTTGTGTGCCATCAATGGAGTGATACAGAACTTTGAACGTTACTCAATGCAAGTGTATCTTTTCTCGGGGTAAAATACTTTCAACCTATATTCAGGAGCAATCACATGGGCGTCATGTTACAAACTTTCTATTGGGATTGTCCGCGGGTGGATGGAAAAGAATTCCAGTGGTGGAATACGATTCGCGAGCAAGTGCCCGCGTTAGCAAAGGTCGGGTTCACGTCGCTGTGGCTGCCGCCGGTGCATAAGGCAGCGAACTTGAATGGTCCATCAATGGGCTATGACCCGTATGATTATTATGACCTCGGCGAGTTCGACCAGAAGGGTACGATCCCCACGTGGTTCGGGACGCGCGCAGAGTTGGATCAGCTGATTGAAACAGCGCACAGCTACCGGCTGGGTCTGATCGCGGACATGGTCCTGAATCACAACAGCGGAGCGGACGCGCAGGAAGTGAATCCCATCACCGGTCAGTCACGCTGGACGCTCTTCAATCCAAAGAGCGGCAAGTTCCCGCGCAATTGGGAATGTTTTCATCCGAGCATGTATGAGACATGGGACGAAATGACTTTTGGTGATATGTCTGACCTGGCGCATCGCAATCCGTATGTGTATTCCGAATTGCTCAAGCTGACGCGCTGGCTGATCGAAGAAGTTGGCTTTGATGGTTTTCGTTATGACTTTGTCAAAGGCTATGGCGCGAACACCATCACGGCGATCCAGGAATATCGTTATATGCGCGAAGGTCAACCGGTTGTGCCATACGGCGTGGCTGAGTTTTGGGATAATGCGCGCGCCATTGAGAACTGGGTGGAGCTTGCTAACTTCTCGAACTCGAATCCGGTGGATGCGTTCGATTTCCCGCTGCGTGAAATGCTCAAAGCGTTATGCGATCAATATGGATTTAGTCTGCGCAGCCTGCCCACGTGGGAAACAGTTCTGCAAAAACAGCCCATGACCACAATGACCTTCGTTGAAAACCACGACCTGCGCGATGAGGGGCGACCCATCATCAACGATAAACTGCTCGCGTATTCATACATCCTCACGCATGAGGGCTATCCGTGTGTGTTCTGGAACGATTACTTCAATTTGAATCTCGCGCTCAGCGATACGCCCAATGGCATTGCGGCGCTCGTCAGCGCGCACGAAAAATATGCAGGTGGCAACACTGAAGTGTTGTATGTGGATGACAATCTCTACATCATGCAGCGCACCGGCTTTGAAGACAAGCCCGGACTCATCTACGTGCTCAACAACCGCGGCGACAACTGGAACGGGCGCATGGTCACGACGAAATTCACGAACGCCTCTTTCCAACCCATAGCCTGGTGGAGCAAAACGGACCTGGCTCGCCCGATCACCCAGCCCACCGACCGTGACGGTCGCGCGCAGTTCTATGCGCCCCCGCGCGGGTACGCGGTATATGCTGTGAAGTAATACCAAAAGTGACAGTTAACTTTGCAAAGCACCCTATGGGTTAAGGTGACTGTCACTTAATCTAAAGATAGGATAAAAGTCCTCATCCCACCTTTGTAAGCGTGCGGGGGGTATCGCATGTGCTATGATGAAAACGAAAACACGTTCATTTATAGTACGCGTTTGGAGGCAGCTATGAGTACAAACAAAAGATCAGGGGCTCGTTGGTTATGGCTTACAGGGCATCTGGGATTAGTGACTTTCCTGATGGCTTGTATGGTGTTCACTGGAGCGCAATCGAACTCTGGCGATGTCACCCTACGTTTGGACAATAATGTAGTCACAGTGAAAGATAGCGGCGGCAACTCGACCTCTTTCGGCAATGACCCAACCTTTGAATTTGTTGGTGAAATCCAGAGTCTTGATCCGTGGAAGGTGGGCGGCGTCACACTGAAGACTGGTAAGCAGACCCAGACCGAAGCTGGCTTGAAGGTGGGTGATCTGGTAAAAGTGACAGGTGTTATCCTGGAGGGCAAAACATGGATGGCATATTCCATCAAGAAAGCTGAAACACAGACTCAATCCACGACGATATTAATAGGAAAGGTAACATCCATGGATCCGTGGGTGGTCGATGGTTTCTCGCTTAACGTGACTGCTGATACCATCATCGACGCCGGTATTGAAGTTGGGACGATTGTCCGTGTGGAGATCATCCTTTTGGAAGACGATACCTGGGAAGTTATTCACATCTCACCGCTGAGCGCCCTGGTGGAAACATCCGGTTGTGTAACCGTCATCGCCACAGTGGTTAGCGTCAATGGGAGTGAGGTCCAATTCCTAGGCTGGCCCACCGTAATACCACTAGATAGTCACATTAAGATTGAGAATGCTACAGACCAGGATAATAATAATCAAGGTGAAGATGAAGGAAATAATGAGGGGGCTGGTGGAACTAACACGCAAGTCACTCCAGTTGCGGGGACGCTAAGCGCTGATCAGGTCGTTATGGCAGTGTTCTGCACTTCTGATAACGGTCAAATTGTGATCGTGCAGATCATCATCTTGAACATAGACCAGGAATCCAATACATCATCTGGAGATGGCGGGGCAAAAGTATTGGTCTGCCACAAGCCCAATAAAAATGGCGGGCATACACTAAGCCTGCCGCAAGCAGCGATACCAGCCCATCTCGGTCATGGTGACACGTTGGGAGCCTGTCCGTAGATCAAGTAAAACTCTGGAAAAAATAAACATTGGAATAAAGCAAAGAGCTGATGGGAACTTTTCCATCAGCTCTTTGCTTTATTCAGCTTCCATCGGAGGTTCTTCCTCCTCGACAGGTTCGACCTCGATCTCGATATGTTCCATATGTTCTGCCGCCTCTGCGGCTTCGCCTGCCATTTTCTCTGCTTCTGCCGCTTCGCCGCCTTCTGCTTCAGCAGACTCTTCAGCGGGTTCCGCTTCTACTTCCTCAGTCTCAGCCTCGGACTCAGACGCTTCTTCTTTTTCCGTTTCCGCTTCTTCGGGTTCCTCGGCTTCTTCGCTTTCTTCTTCCGATTCTGCCTCGGTTTCAGTTTCTTCTTTTTCTTTCTCATCCTCAGGCTCTTCGCCCTCTTTCACTTCTTCCTCTTCGTCTTGTTCCTTTTTCTCCTCTTCTTCTGACTCTTTTTCTTCTTGTTCTTCACTTTCTTCTTTCTCGTTTTCGGGCTCTTCCTCTTCTTTTTCACTTTCTGCTTCCCCTTCTGATTCTGCCTCTGCTTCTTCGCCCTCGCCGCCCTCTTCACCTTCACCGCTCTCTTCGGCTTCAGGCTCTTCCGCCGATTCATTCTTGGACTTTTCGGTATGTTTTGCTTCAGACTCAGCACCCGCAGCTTCTTCTGCAAGTTCATCAGCGGCTTCACTTGAAGCTTTTGCCAAATGCGGTGACTGCCAATTCGCCACAACCTGTTGATGTACGCCAGGCATCGCGTGGCGCAAAGACTCCATCATGTGGACGTAACTTTCATAAACCGAGCGGTCATGTCCCTGTGGCTGTTCTAATTCCGTGTGAATGGATTTCACCAGGGCGAGCGCTTCATCGGCGTTGAGATCCTGCGATTGCAACAAGGATTCGAACAACGAGATCTTGTCTGCTGCGTTAGATTGGTGGAACAGATCGTGATGACTGGAAGAGATGGGCATGGTGACAACCTTCTGAAGAAGATAACTTCAACGAAGTATAATCCTGTTCATGGAACCATCCCTGCCCACAAATGATATACATGCACAACTCTGCGCCTTGCTCGATCAAGAAGACGCAGTCTATCGCGTCATCGCGCATGAAGCCGAAGGGCGGACGGAGTTGATCGCAAAAATCCGCGGTAACCGCATCGAGCAATCCATCAAGTCCATGACCTTACAGGTGCGGTTGAGCCGCAAGGAAAATATTTATTGTCTCGCGAACGTGCCGGGTGATTGCCGTGTGGATTTTGACGGAGTAAAAAAATATTTCAATGCCGATAGTGTCGCGTTTGCATCCAAAGAAAAAGCCCAGGTGTTGACCGGCTGCCTGATCGGGGCGATCCCACCTTTTTCGTTCAATGACCAGCTTCAAGTGTTGGCTGATCCGCTCGTCCTCCAGAATGAAGAAGTGGTGTTCAATGCCGGGCGATTGGACCGGTCCATTTTCATGAAACTGGATGATTACATCCGCATCGCGAAACCGCAGATCGTGAAGATCGCGCTGCGAGGTTGATCCATGAAGCTCACACTTGCTGCGCGCAAACCGTTCAACTTTTTATCGGTCGTCAATTCGCATGGCTGGCGTCAGCTTGCGCCGTTTGCTTTCGATGAAGCCGCAAACACATTAGCGTATGCTTTGCGATTATCGAACGCGCGCGTGGTCGAACTGAAGTTCGCCGATGACAAAGACGGCGTGATCGTCAAAACAGACAAGCTCAACCAAGCCGAACAAAAAGAAGTGACGGACGCGGTCACGTGGATGTTCGGACTCAACATGGACTTCTCCGACTTCTATGCCGCCTCACGCCTCGAACCGAAACTGACGCGTGCAAAAAAGCAGGCGCTTGGCCGGATGCTGCGTTCACCTACTTTATTCGAAGATGTGATCAAAACGATCTTTACAACGAACACTTTGTGGGGCGCAACCAAAAACATGACGCGCAAATTGGTGGATGAGTTTGGCTCCTCGCTGAGCGGAGAGGCGAGTCCTTCCCGCCTCGTAGTCGAAGCGCCGCAGACCAAAGCCTTCCCAACTCCAAACTCTATTGCCGCATCCGATCCCAATTACATTCAAGAAAAAATCCGTGTGGGCTATCGCGCGCCTGCGATCCATGACCTGGCTGTCCGCGTGGCTTCAAGGACGTACGATCTCGAAGCGCTGAAAACATCTTCGCTATCCACGCTGGAACTCCGCAAGGAACTGATGACCATCAAAGGCGTTGGTCCTTATGCTGCGGCGAATCTCTTATTGATCTTGGGTCGCTCAGATTTTATTCCAATTGATTCATGGGCATTGAAACTCGTCTCACATGAATGGTACAAAGGCAAACCCATCACCGCCAAAGAAGTGGAAAAGCGCTTCGAAAAATGGGGCGCATACAAAGGTCTCGCCTTCTGGTTTTGGGATTGGAAGTACAATGCGTAAAGGAGCTCGAATGTACGAACATCATAAACAGCCATTGGCAAGTCATAAGGTGTTTGTAGCGCGCGTTGGTCGTAATGGCTTGATTGGAGCGTTACTACTTCTATTTTCTTTGGGGGTTGGTATGCTTGGCTACCATGTTCTTGAAAACCTGTCATGGATCGACTCGCTCCTCAACGCTTCTATGATCCTCGGCGGCATGGGACCAGTCACCCCGCTGCAAACCAACGCCGGGAAGATCTTTGCCTCATTTTATGCAATCTATTCGGGTGTGATTCTTCTAGCTTCAGTGGGTATTCTGATCGCGCCTATTTTTCATCGCTTCCTGCACCGCTTCCATCTGGCAGATGAGAAGTGATAATAAAAAAATAATAGCCTTTGAACTCTAATGTGAATTCAAAGGCTATTATTTTGAGTACTCTTTGGGAACTATTTACGATTCGATCCGCAAGCGATACCCCACCCCCGACTCGGTGACCAGGTAATGTGGGCGCGCCGGGTCAGGCTCGATCTTGCGGCGCAGGTTGCTGATATTGACTCTCAATAGATGCATTTCACTTTCATACGCAGTTCCCCAGACCTGCCGTAACAATTGACGATGTGTTATGACTTTGCCTGCGTTTTGCAAGAGTAAGCGCAGAATATCGTATTCCGTGGGGGTCAGCGAAATCTCTTTCTCATGGATCGTCACCAAACGGCGAGCTAGATCCATTTTCAAGTTGTCAACTTGTAGAATTGGTTCATCAGATTTGGTTGCCAGGCGGCGCATTGCAACGCGCATGCGTGCCATAAGCTCGCCGGTGCCAAAAGGTTTGGTAAGGTAATCATCCGCACCGGCATCGAGGGCGGCGATCTTGTCGTTCTCGGCTTCGCGGACGGAGAGAATGATAATGGGCGTCTGCGACCATTCCCGCAAACGGCGTGTGACTTCGATGCCGTCGAAATCGGGCAGCCCCAGGTCAAGGATGATGATATCGGGGCGATTGTTCAAGACGGCGTTCACAGCTTCTTCGCCACTGGCGGCTTCAAAGACGGTGAAGCCCTGCGCGGTTAACGCGGTGCGCAAATAACGGCGAATGGAATTTTCATCGTCCACGACCAGCACGCGTTGACCAGCATCACTCATTACATCATTCCTTTCCCCTTAATGGTAACTCAATTATGATGGCCGTCCCGCCGCCATCTCGCGAGCGCGCATAAATATGACCGTTATGGATCTCGACAATGCCTTTGCTGATGGAGAGTCCCAAGCCGGTTCCGCTGACACTTTCAGGGCGCTGGACTCGGTAGAATTTGTCGAAGATGCGGGCCAGGTCCTCGGACGGGATGCCGACTCCACGGTCCGCGATTTGGAGGCGTGCGTTTCCATCCAGCAGATTTGCGGAAACTTCGATCAGCGAATCCTTCGGCGAATATTTGACGGCGTTCTCCAACACGTTGACCAACACCTGCACGATCAAAGTAAAGTCCATGGGCACGAGCGGGAATTCGGCAGGGACATCCACCTGCACTTTATGATTCGCAACCCGTTTGCCGAGCTGCTCCAGCGCCGTGCCGACCACATCCTGAATATCGCCGGGCTCGAGGTGCAGCTTGATCGCACCGCTCTCAATGCGTGTCATCGAAAGGAGATTGCCCACCAAACGGTTTAAACGTTCCGCCTCTTCGCGGGCAGTGACGATCAGACTCTTGCGATATTCTTCCTTCAACGAATCGGATTGTTCATCAAGACTTGTGAGCGCGCCTGTGATGGAAACGAGCGGTGTGCGCAGATCATGCGAGATGGAGTTGAGTAAAGCGGTCTGTAATTTTTCAGTGGCTTGTAAGAGTTCGGTCTGATGCGCCTGTTCATGAAGACTCGCGCGTTCAATGGCAACCGCGGACTGGTTGGCAAATGCCGCCAACGTCAGCCTCTGTTCCGATGTAAGAAAATTTGTTTTGTCATTTGAATGAATGCCAAGCACGCCTACAATCCCATTCGAGGTCTTGAGCGGATGGCAGCGCAGAGGCGCAGCGGGCAATGTATCGGTTCCACGCCCGGCAGGCTGATTATGGGCATAAGCCCAGGTAGCGACAGCCAGTTCACTTTCATCAGGGTGATAATTTGGCGAGCTTGCAAAGATGCGCACCTGCTCCCCTTCAGCCAGGAAGATGGCAACCTCGCGTCCAAATGCCTGACAAATCTGGGAGATGATGATGTCTGCCACTTGTTTAAGATCGGTGGCGGAGGTCAGGTCACGGCTTAGATCGTAGAGCGCGAAGGTTTGCTTTTCGCGTAACATGGCAGCTTCTCCCTGTTCACGTACGCGTGCAGTGAGTGAGCTGATCACCAGGCTAACAACAAACAAAATGAGGAAAGTCAAAATATATTGGGCGTCATTGACCACAAAAGTGTAGTAAGGCGGAACCAGAAAAAAATCAAATGCCAATACACCAGCAAATGTTGCAAGTAATGACGGACCGCGCCCCATGTAGATCGCCGATATAACCACGGTAGCCAAATACAACATAACCAAATTTGCGGGTTCAAACCGCCCGCGCGCCAGCAAACTTAGCAAAGTGGAGAGTGTTACCATCCCAAGGCTGGCTAAATAACGTCCCCAGGAACTATGCGGTTGCCAATCTTTTGGCAGGACAGGGCTGGCTTGCCCTTCACGCGCGCTGATGACATATACATCGATATCGCCGCTGGCATACACAAGCTGGTCAACAATGGAGCCCTGCCATAATTCCTGCCAGCGCGGCTTGAGTGGTTTGCCGACTATAACTTTCGTGATGTTGTTCTTGTGTGCATACTCAAGCACGGCTTCCTGGATGGAAGATCCTGCAATGGTAAAAGACTTGCCGCCCAGTTCCTCCGCCAGTTGCAAAACGCTGCCGATACGTTCGCGATTGACCGGATCATTCTCGGGCTTGGAAGTGATCTCCACATACACAGCAAACCATTCCGCCTTAAGTTCGCCCGCCAGCCTGCGCGTGGTGCGGATGAGCTTCTCTGCCAGTGGGCTGGGGCTGATGCAAACCAATAGGCGTTCACCCGCCGCCCATGGACCAGCAATGGCGCGCGTCTGCATGTACGAACGCATTTGGTCATCCACGCGGTCAGCGGCGCGGCGCAGAGACATCTCACGTAAAGCGGTGAGATTCCCTTTGCGGAAGAATTTATCAATGGCGCGGCTGGCTTGTTCGGGGATGTAGACCTTGCCTTCTTTCAGCCGGACCATTAATTCATCGGGCGGCAGGTCAATGACTTCGATCTCAGAGGCTTCGTCGATCACGCGGTCGGGGACGGTCTCGCGCACGATGACACCTGTCACCTGGGCGACAACATCGTTCAAGCTTTCAAGATGTTGAATATTGAGCGTGGTGTATACATCAATGCCGGCGTCGAGAATTTCCTCCACATCGAAATAACGTTTGGGATGACGCGAACCCGGCGCGTTGGTGTGGGCAAACTCATCGACCAGAACCAGCTTTGGGCGGCGATTGAGAATCGCATCGACATCCATTTCAGGCACAGTTACGTTATGATATTCCACCTGTTTGCGCGGCAGGACTTCCAAGCCTTCAACTAATTCTTCCGTCTCAACGCGCTTGTGAGTTTCGATATACCCTACAACAACATCAATGCCCTGTTCTTTACGTTGATGTGCAGCTTCGAGCATGGCATAGGTTTTGCCTACGCCTGCGACATAGCCGAGGAAGATCTTTAATTTTCCACGCTGCGTCTCTTCAGACTCGACATGTTTTAGCAATTCATCAGGATCAGGTCGGTGTTCCATCAATATGTATTGTATTCCTTTTTTGTTATGCTATTTTATGAATTCAGACTTGAACTGAAAACTCTTTATTATTTAGCCAAAGTGCTTGCTGCCAAACCATTTACAGTTTTTCCATTCTCACTCGGCTGCGCGTTGTGCTCAAATGCTCTGGCTGCCTGTGAAACAAAATTTTGGAGCAAGTGACTTTCTACAGCGGGCAGTTCCGCATATTCACCTTGCCAAATTTGAATCTCACCAGCCATTCCCCAAGCAGTCAGAATGGGCAGGATACGATCGGGCATGCCTTTTTCCTCTCTATTAGATGGTTCACTAACCGCGATGCGTTGGGATTGTTTGGTCTGCTGAAAAGTCACCACCACAAGGTTTGCCTGAAATAACCGTCGAACGTACCGGGCAACCGAATAAGCGACAGCTTCCTGCGTTCTTGCATTCGCAAGGATCGAACTTAATTCATACATAAAGGTGGCTTCGCTCGCTTTTGACAGGCTATCCTGGATTCGTCCAACAACCACAATGGCAATTGCAAAGAAAATGACCAGCACCAGCCAGCCTTCCAGACTTCCGACGGCAAATGTAAAGAAGGGTGGAATGAACAGGAAATCAAAACACAAAGCGGCGGTTAATGCGGCGCTCATCCCTGCGGCTTGACCCCATTTGCTGGCACTCCAGGCGATCGGCGCTAGATATAGCAAACCGATCACTGCCTCGCCCAATACAGCTCTGCCGATTAACCACATGGGAATGGTGATGGCTACAACAACTAACATGCCCCGCAAACCATTGACTAATATATTTGGTGAGAATTTTATTTTCTTCATTAGATTGTTCCTTTTATAAAAGACTGCCTATTTGAAATAATAGGCAGTCAGTGTTTTTTATTTCATTCCCTCTAAAGCCAGATTGAGTTCAAGAACGTTTACTGTTGGCTCGCCCAGAAAGCCAAATTGACGACCTTCCGTAAATTTATCCACGAGGGATTTGACCTGTGCTTCGCTCAACCCGCGGGCTGCTGCCACACGCTGGACCTGATACAACGCTGACGCCACGCTGATGTCAGGGTCGAGTCCGCTCCCCGAAGCAGTGACCAGATCAACCGGAATCGGAAGCGTGTTGTCAGGGTCAGCCGCTTTGAGCGCATCGATGCGTGCCTGAACTGAATCCAATAACGCGGGATTCATTGGTCCATAGTTTGAGCCAGAAGAAGCGGCGGCGTTATATCCAGCGGCAGAGGGACGTCCCCAAAAATATTTGGGGTCATCGAATTGCTGTCCGATGAGTTCAGAGCCAACAGCCTTTCCATCTTTTGTGATGATGCTACCATTGGCTTGATGAGGAAACGCAACCTGGGCAATACCCGTCACCACCAGCGGATAGATCACGCCAGTAATAACAGTGAAAATCAATAACATAAAAAATGCAGGACGGAGTTGTGAGGTCATTTTATTCCTTGTTTAATTGTTGTTGAGCTTCGTCAACTGGAAAAAATTCCGCGTCAATATAGTCAATTTCAAACGTGTTGCTTAGCACGCCTTTTATTTCTGTATGAGGAAGCTGAAATAGCGGATGGTTATCTTTGTCTAATTCAGTCAGTTGATATGAAGGGATTCGAACCACTCTAATCGTTCCGTGATCTTGCTTTTGATCCATTCTCGATTGGGCTCGCGCATTAGCTTTCAACCACAAATGGACGAGTTCGTACACGAACAGAATGATTCCAATTTGCAGCGCCTGATGCCCACGGGTTGAAATCTTGAGACGGCTATCCACTGCGAACAGTGCCATGAAAACTGGAAAGACAAGATACAACCGCCACCATTTCGGATTCCTATTTGAAGATGACATGGCAAATTCCCTTTACGTCAAATGAATCGCGACCAGCAGCATATCGATCAACTTGATGCCGATGAACGGAGCGACGAGTCCGCCGAGTCCATAGATCAATAAGTTGTCGCGCAATAACTGCGCCGCGCCAACTGCGCGATACGGCACACCGCGCAAAGCCAGCGGGATTAATGCAATGATGATGAGCGCATTGAAAATGACAGCAGAGAGGATGGCGCTTTCAGGTGTTGCCAGCCGCATGAAATTCAATGCCTGCAAGGCGGGATACGTGGATGCAAACGCGGCAGGGATGATGGCAAAATATTTGCTGACATCATTGGCAAGGCTGAACGTGGTCAACGCGCCGCGCGTCATCAGGAGCTGTTTGCCGATTTCAACGATCTCAATTAACTTCGTCGGGTTGCTGTCGAGGTCGATCATGTTGGCGGCTTCGCGGGCGGGCTGTGTGCCTGTGTTCATGGCAACGGCGACATCGGCTTGCGCAAGAGCGGGCGCATCGTTCGTGCCATCGCCTGTCATCGCGACCAAGCGCCCGCCTGTTTGATATTCACGGATGAGTTTTAGTTTTGTTTCAGGCGTGGCTTGCGCAAGAAAATCATCCACGCCAGCTTCGGCGGCAATGGCTGTGGCAGTCAAAGGATTGTCGCCTGTGATCATCACGGTCTTGATGCCCATCTTGCGCAATTGCGCAAAGCGTTCCTTCATGCCGCCTTTGACAATGTCCTTCAAATGGATCACGCCCAATGCCTGCCCGTTGCGCGTCACCACTAAAGGCGTGCCGCCTGTTCGGGCGATTGAATCAACTGCCGGCTTAAGATCTGAGGCGAGTGGATTTCCGCTGGAATGAATCAGCGCAGTCATCGTGTCCGATGCGCCTTTGCGAATGGACGTGCCATTGAAGTCCACGCCGCTCATGCGGGTTTGGGCGGTGAACGGGACAAACTGCATGCCATGCGGAGCCTTTTCACTGGCACCCATCGTTTGTCCGCGCAAACCAAATTTTTCTTTTGCCAGCACAACGATCGAACGACCTTCGGGAGTTTCATCCGCAAGTGAAGCGAGTTGCGCGGCTTCCGCCAGATCACGCACATCAATTCCATTCACAGGAATAAATTCCACCGCCTGACGATTGCCGAGCGTGATCGTGCCCGTCTTATCAAGCAGAAGCACATCCACATCACCCGCCGCTTCTACCGCGCGACCAGACATCGCAATCACGTTGCGCTGGATCATGCGATCCATGCCTGCGATGCCAATTGCAGAAAGCAAGCCGCCGATGGTTGTTGGAATTAAACATACGAGCAACGCCACCAATACCGTGATCGTAATCGCCGTTCCTTTGCCAGCGGCATCAACGCTATAAAGCGAGTAAGGCAGAAGCGTGGCGCACACTACCAAAAAGATGATCGTAAATCCCGCCAGCAAAATATTGAGCGCGATCTCATTCGGCGTCTTCTGTCGTTTCGCGCCTTCGACCATGCTGATCATGCGGTCAAGGAATCCCTGACCCGGATCTGAACTGACGCGCACGATCAACCAATCGGATAACAGACGTGTGCCGCCGGTGACTGCGGAACGGTCACCGCCCGCTTCACGCACGACCGGAGCTGATTCGCCGGTAACGGCACTTTCATCCACTGACGCAATTCCCGCCACGATCTCACCATCTGCCGGGAGAATATCGCCTGTTTCAACGAGAAAGAAGTCATTCTTTCGCAATGCAGTTGATGAAACAGTTTCGATCTTGGAACGTGCCGACTCTATTTCTTTAGCCTCGCTGCGTAATTTCTTCGCGGGCGTATCCTGCCTTGCCTTGCGCAATGACTCAGCCTGTGCCTTGCCGCGTCCTTCAGCCACAGCTTCGGAAAAGTTAGCAAATAGCACCGTGAACCATAACCAAAGCGCGATCGCGCCAATGAAGCCAGTGGGTGCTTCGCCTTTTCCACCGAGAGCCTGGATCCATAATACAGTGGTCAACACACTCCCCACTTCCACCACGAACATGACCGGGTTACGTACCATCGCGCGCGGGTCGAGTTTTCTAAAAGATTCTCCAATCGCGCGCTGATAGATTTCACGCCGATAGGCAGGTTGTTTTTTTGTTTGAATAGTCATTCTAAAATCCTTCTAATGAGCAAAGACCATCAAGTGCTCGACAATGGGTCCCAACGCCAAAGCAGGGATAAAGCTCAACGCCCCGACGATCATGATGACACCGATCAGCCAGGCAATGAACAATGGCGTATGCGTGGGCAAGGTCCCGGCACTGGCGGGAACCTTTTTCTTTTGCACGAGAGAACCTGCAATTGCTAAAGCTGGAACGATCAGCCAATAGCGAGCGAAGAACATACAGATACCAAGCGCAGTATTGTAGAAAGGATTGTTCGCACCTAAACCCGCAAATGCCGAGCCATTATTATTCGCCGCTGAAGAGAAGGCATAGAGCACTTCACTGAATCCATGCGGACCACCTGTGTTCCAAATTGTAGCAAGACCGAGTGGATTCACTACTGCAATCGCCGTGCCAACCTTCGCCAGCAGAATCGGAATCAAGAGCATCAGTGAAGCCATCTTCATCTCATAGGCTTCGATCTTCTTGCCCAAATATTCGGGCGTGCGCCCCACCATCAAACCTGAGATGAATACTGCTACGATAACGAATGCCAGCATTCCATACAGACCTGAACCGACTCCACCAAAGATGATCTCGCCTAACTGAATCATGAAGAGCGGGACAAGTCCGCCAAGTGGCGTAAACGAATCATGCATCGAGTTAACTGAACCATTCGATGCGGCAGTTGTGACCGTAGCCCAAATCGCAGAGTTGACAATACCATTGCGAACTTCCTTGCCTTCCATGTTGCCGCCGGGATTGATGTCGGTCTGTATTTGATCCACACCCAGCTTTGTGAATGCCGGGTTGCCGCCTTGTTCTGCCCAAACTGCCAAACCTAAAAATGCCACCAGGATAATCGTCATTGTCACCAGAATCGCCCAACCCTGACGTGTATCGCCCACCATCTTGCCAAAGGTGTAGCATAAGGCTCCAGGTATCATGAGGATGGAAAGCATCTCAATAAAATTCGAGAACGGCGTAGCGTTCTCAAACGGATGCGCGGAGTTGACGTTGAAGAATCCGCCGCCATTTGTGCCCAGTTGTTTGATCGCAATCTGCGAAGCCGCAGGACCGACCGCCAAAACCTGTTCGGTCACGGCTTTGCCGTTTGCATCCGTTGTGGGCTGAAGTAACGCGACTGTTTTATACGGACTGAATGTCTGCACCACGCCCTGTGAAACCAATACCAATGCAACCACTAGCGAAAGCGGAATCAAAATATACAGAGTCGAACGAGTCAGATCGACCCAAAAATTGCCGATACCTTTTGCTGTATGGCGTACAATGCCGCGGATGAGCGCAATCAAAACAGCCATGCCTGTCGCTGCAGAGACAAAGTTCTGCACGGTCATGCCAAACATCTGTGTAAGATAACTCATCGTTGTCTCGCCGCCGTAACCTTGCCAGTTCGTATTGGTAGCGAAACTGGTCGCCGTGTTCCACGATGAATCAGGCGTGACCGCGCCGAGGCTTTGTGGGTTAAGCGGTAGAAAAGCTTGGAGCCGCTGCAAGGCATAGACCGCAAGCAAGCCCAACACGTTGAAGAGCATCACGGCGATAGCGTAGGTTTTCCAATTCATGTCCTCTTCAGGATTGACGCCTGAGAGGCGATATATAAATCGTTCCACGGGATCCAGCACCCGGTCTAGAAAGGTGCGCTCGCCTTGATAAACTTTCGCCATAAACGAGCCAAGCGGTTTTGCCAATGCCAGCAAAATCACCATATACAAAATAAGTTGAATCCAGCTATAGATATTCATCCGAACCACTCCGGTTTGAGTAAGGCGAGAACAAGATAGATAAACAGGATCAGGGTAATGATGCCTGTGATCGCATATAAGACGTTCATGATTTGTCCTCCATCAGCCGCTCACAGACCTTGATGAAGCCAAGCGTTAGTGCAAAGAAAAGTAGCGTAAGTCCGAGATAAAGCAGATCGTTCATTTGTGCCTCCAATTGGATTGAGTGTATGCAGTTGTCGGTCAAATCGGGGACAAGGAAACGGGGATGGGCATCAAGAAAGCGTCAAGATTTGTGCGATAATACGGACATGGATTTCACTCCACTACACTTCCTCGACCAGCCCATCGAAGTGATTTTCGATACGCCTCCCATGTTGGAAAAGAGTCCCGATATTCCCCCAAGTGGATTCATCTGGGAAGGTAAGACCTACCGCGTTGTCGAAATGCTTTCCTCATGGAACGATTTCAAACGGCGCGGACGGATGGCGCAAAATATGCAGCCCGCCCATGCGACGGTCGCCTCTACGCGCGGGTCGTTGAATGTGGGTCGGTTTTATTTCAGAGTACGCGTTGCGTTGGTCAGCAGTTCAACTGCTGACCAATCTGAACAGCAGGTCTTCGATATTTATTACGACCGAGCCATGAAAAACGTGGACGAACGCAAAGGTCAGTGGTTTGTATACCGAGAAATGAGAGAAGCATAATGGAAGAGAATCAAGTACCGGCTGAGAAAGAAGCGTACACCGTCCCGTGGTCGATCGGGGATACGTGGCTGGGAGTCGCCTTATTAATTTTGTTGAGCATCGGGATGCTGGTCGCGTTGTTTCTGGGCATGAACCGTCAACTTCTACAGAACGTCGGTGTGCTGTTTCTGGAGCTGATCTATCTTTTGCCGGTTGCGTTGATCTTTGCATGGCGACGTATTCATTGGAGGAAACTTGGCTTCGGAAAATTTTCCCTAAATGTTGTCGGCATCGGCTGCGGTTTATTGCTGGGCGGGTATATCATCATCCTGTTGCACAATGCGGCTTTAGCCTTGTTTGGTGTGAATACGCAGGGCGATCAGATCTTTGAAATTTTTAACCAGTTGCAATCGCCGATCTGGTTCTTTGTGGTCGGGGCAGTGGTCGCACCCATTGTGGAAGAGATTTTCTTTCGCGGTTTTCTCTTTCAGGGTTTTCGCGCAAAATATGGCTGGCTGCCAGCCGTCTTATTGAGCTCGGCGATCTTTGGCGCGGCGCATCTCGACCCGGTTTCACTAATCCCAACCTTTGTTTTGGGATGCGTGCTCGCTTACATATATCACCGTTCAAACTCGGTCTGGCCCGGCATTCTCTTTCACGCCGCGATCAATTCATTCAGCCTGTGCGCAGTCTATGTGATCTCGCAATATCCCGGGCTTATTCCTTCGTGATCAAGCGCACCTGATTTTCATAGAAGAAATATTCCCACGCCCAGTTGATCAACACCAATAAACGATTGCGAAAACCGATCAAGCGGTAAATGTGCAGGAAGACCCAGATCAACCACGCAATGAAACCGCTGAACGAGAGGCCCCAAATGCGCGCCACTGCCGCATTGCGGCCGATCGTCGCCAGTAATCCTGGGTCCTTGTAGTGAAACGCTTCAGGCGTTTTCCCTTTGATGATTCTTTGGATGTTCTGCGCTGTAAGCTTACCCTGTTGAATAGCCACAGTCGATAGCATCGGTAAAGGCTGACCATTGCCGTTCTCCAAATATGCTGCATCGCCGATGACGAAGACTTCCGCGTGAGCCTTGATCTGCAAACTAGCTGCGACTCTTACCCGACTCGCACCTGCTCGCTCGACATCAAGCGCATCCAACATCCCAGCCGCTTTCACGCCCGCCGTCCATATAAGTGTATGCGTGTTAATCTGCCCGCCATCGCCCAATGTGACAACTCTACCGTTATAGTCAACCAACTTCGTATCGACCAATACGTCCACTTTCTTGCTTCTCAATAGATCAACTGTCGCCTTGCGTAATTCATCAGGGAAACTTGCCATCACGCTTTTTCCGGCTTCAAGCAATAGCACGCGCACATCTTTCATATCCATGTGCGGATAATCCTTCGCGAGCACATGCGTGATGAGTTCCGCCAATGCACCCGCAGTCTCCACACCGGTTGGTCCGCTGCCAACAACGACGAAGGTCAACATGGCTTTGCGTTTGTCCACATCCACTTCACGGTTGGCTTGTTCAAAGATCTTGAGCAAATGATTCCGCAACGCAATCGCGGACTCAATACTCTTTAGTTGGAATCCATTCTGCTCCACAGATCGATTCCCAAAGAAGTTGGTTTGTCCGCCCACAGCCAGGACGAGATAATCATAGGCAATGACCGAGCCATTCGTTTTGACGTAGCGCGAATCAAAATCGATCGCAGTCACTTCGTCCATTTGGAAGGTGAGATTCTTTTGTTTGCGGAAGATCGTCCGCAAGGGATAGGCGATCTGTGAAGGGACAAGTCCCGCAATGGCGACTTGGTACAACAAGGGCTGGAAGAGATGATAGTTATGCTTATCGATCAACGTGATTCGTACCGGCGCTTTGGCAAGTCCGCGGGCAACTTCCATGCCGCCGAACCCGGCACCGACGATGACCACATGGGGGAGAGTTTTGTTCATGATTTTCCTATTATCTGTAGCGCGACATTCATGTCAGCTTTGTGCGAGATAAATCTCGCGCTACAACTCTATTTAATTGTGAAATATTACACAATTATTATAACCAAATTGGTCTGATTTGTAAAGTTCCCCCATCAGGAAGCAAAGAACGTCAGAATCAACACGGCGACAGAACAAGCTGTCGCCGTGAAAAAAGTTATTGAACAGAAACAATGAGCGGCTGG
>JBDTWO010000010.1:0-51628 GCA_040006635.1 Chloroflexota bacterium | reverse complement strand
TTCGGATACAGTTTACCGATCCGCTGCACGATCGCGATCCCCTCGATCACCGACCACTTCGCACGGATCTCGTCAGCGACCTGTTTCATCTTCGCCTCTGCCATCGGAATATAGGACTCGTACTCCAGATATTCCGTCTCATGCGGGTTGTCACGGGATGTCACGCCCCGCACCATGCCGGTAAAGATCGCCGCCGCCCCCGTGGACGTGAGCGTGATCTGCGCCAGCAGGTCGTTCAAATCGATTTCGTCTTCGGTGATCGAGAATATTGTTGGAAGATTCATATTATTTCTCGTAGGGGCGAGTAGACCCTGCCCCTACCCTCCCGATACCGGTGGGAACATACCGATCTCAGCATCTGCAGGGACAACTGCCTCATCAAACGCGTATTCTCGATTAATGGTGATCAAGACACTTCTCATCGAGTCTTTCAAATTCGGAATATCACTCGCGAGTTTATCCTTCAAGCCCTGGATCGTCATATCCACAGGGATATCCAACTCAAGAGTTTTTGTTCCGGCTCGGTCGCGGATGGTGGCAAAAAACAATAATTTTATGTGGTTCATAAGCCTCTAGATCCAAATATCATTGGGAGCAGTCTTCTCATCGAGGACATCACCCGTATTCACTGTACCGGCTGGTTCGATCAACAAAATGTGACATTCAGACTCAGCCACTGGCTTGTGCTCAACACCTTTAGGCACAACATACATCTCGCCTTCATTCAAAGAGACTTTCCCGTCCCGAAAATGAATATCCAATTTGCCTTCGACGATGAGGAACACTTCATCCGTTTCCGGGTGGTTATGCCAGACAAATTCGCCCTGCACTTTTGCGAGTTTGAAATGATAATCATTCATCTGGGCAATGATCTTTGGAGACCAATGCTCGGTGAATTTTGTCAGTTTTTCTTGAAGATTTATTGGTTGGTAGTTCATTTTTTTCTCGCAGCGGGGTCTCCCCGCCCTAATGCAAAATCCACAAACTGGGGCTGGGGCGAGAAGACCTCGCCCCTACACAATTATTCATTCACCACATCGCCACTTTGACCGCCATGCTTTTCGAGCAGACGAATATTCTGGATGCGCATGGTCTTCTCAACGGCTTTCGCCATATCGTAGACGGTCAACGCCGCCACAGAGACCGCGGTGAGGGCTTCCATTTCCACGCCGGTTTTGCTGATGGTTTTAGTAGTGGCGGTGATAACAACACCGGGCAACGAGTCGTCGAGCACGATATCCACATCCACTTTGGAGAGCGGGAGAGGATGACATAACGGAATCAGGTCGGAGGTCCGTTTTGAGGCGGTGATCCCGGCGATCTGCGCGATGGTAAGGACGTCGCCTTTTTTGATTTGTCCCGCGCGGATCAAGTCCAGCGTCTCTTTTTTCATGTGGACTTCGCCGCGTGCGATGGCGATGCGTTCGGTATCGGGTTTGTGTCCCACATCCACCATGCGGGCGCGACCATGTTCGTCAAGATGAGTAAGTTCGTTTGGCATTTTTAAATTATATCGTATGCCGGGTATAATTCACGCTCTATGGATAACCTGCTGGGACGTCAGCTCAATTACAACGTTCACACGCCCGTCTACGACGGACCGCTCGACCTGCTGCTCAACCTGATCGAGCACGCCGAGTTGGATATAACCTCGGTCTCGCTGGCGATGGTGACCGACCAATATCTTGCCTACATCAATGGACTAGAACAGATCAGCGCGGATGAGATCTCGGCGTTCATTGTGATCGCCGCTAAACTGCTGCAGATCAAATCTGAGGCATTGCTACCGAGACCACCCGTACGCGAACCCGGCGAAGAGGATTCAGCGCAATCGCTGGTTGACCAGTTAAAACTGTACAAACGCTACAAAGAGATCGGTGGCTGGATCCTTGAACGCCAGCAAGCCAACCTGCGGACTTACCTACGCATCGCGCCACCACCCAAAGTGGAAGCCAAGCTTGACCTTTCGAATCTCACCCTCGAGAAACTCGTTGCGGCGGCTGAGGCGGCATTCCAAAAGGAAGCTGAGAAAAAACCGCTCGGCGACGTGATCTCGGCACCGCGCGTGACGATCCGCGAGAAGATCGATATGATCGCAAAGTTGATGAAAGAGGTCGAGCGCTCATCATTCAAAGCATTGATCACAGATGGCGCATCCCGCATGGAAATTGTGGTGACATTCCTTGCCATGCTTGAATTGATCAAGCGTTATCGTATCAACGCCCACCAGGAAAATTTGTTCGGCGATATCGAGATCGACCGCATGGAAGAATTCAAGGAAGACGAAGAGATCGAATTGGAGTTTGAGTAAGGCTAGCTTATAGCTGTTGGCTGTTGGCAATTAGCGGATTACGATCAGGCAATTCTGTCTGGTCGTTTTCGTTTAATGTATCTAGTGGTGAGCCACATTGAGATCAACGCTCCGAGGTTATCGAAGATGAACACATCCAAAAGGGACGGATGACGACCAGACACAAAGGACTGATGATATTCATCTGTCAGTGCATACAGGATCGCGAATAGCCACGCCAGCCAGCGCTTCTTCTTATCCATGCCCAAAGCATACCAGTACGAAAAAGCCAGGATGCCATACTCGATCATATGCCCGGACTTCTTGACAATTACATCTGCCCAATTAAAGTTCGGCAATTTATCGTCGGGCTGGGATGAAAACCAAAAGATGACTCCCATCACCAACAACGCCGGTATCCACTTCCAAATTTTTTTCATAGACCTCGACTCAAAGAAAAAGCCATCGCCAATTATGACGATGGCTTTGACATCATCAAACGTTATTGTGGCACTTCTTCCAGCCGAATCGCAATCGTCCGGCTGCCATCGCCCAAATCTACACTTTGGATCACGACCGCTTTCCCGCTCGGGTCGCCGTCAAACACAATACTAAAAACACCGCCTGTAACTGTGGTCAATAGTTCGCGTTCTTTATAGCCCTTGGCAGTGTATTCGTCCCGATAAAATTTCAGCACATCATCCATAGACATCTTGGTGTAGTAGAGTAAACTGCCGTCGCCAACATTCGTCACTTGGTAGGCATCAGAGGTCATTGGGAAATCAGTGCTGACAGTTGTGCTGTCAGTATTGCTATTATCGTTGCCGGGCGTAGGCGCGGCAGTTGCCAAGTCAACTTGATCGCCAGAAGATCCAGGTTGTCCGGCGGGAGTATTCTTGCCGCCCGCGATGGCATTACACGCCAGGGACGCCAGCATCAGAATTGTCACCGCTAAAATTATTCGATTAAGTTTCATGTCAATTCTCCTTTGCTAAATTTCACCAATTTTATCATCAGCCCCGTTGAACAACACTCAACCAAAAGGGTACAATGTGAGCCACATGGAAACCTTCATCAACACAAATGAAGTCCTGCTGAAAGAAAATGAAACGTGGCAACATTTCGCTGACCCACATCGTGTGCTTCAAATTGACACGCTCGCGGATGTGCTCCCCGCTTTGCGCGAGATCGAGAATTTGGTCAAATTCAAGCACTGGCATGCCGCGGGATTTCTCAGCTACGAAGCGGCGCCCGCATTCGACAAGGTACTTCGCGTTGAGCGGAGCGACGAGAGTTCATCGAGGAGTGTAGACGAAACACAGGCGACTGAATTCCCCATCCTCTGGTTTGGACTCTACCCCGCACCGCGCCTCATCACTTTACCCGAGCCTGATTCAGCGAAACCAACTTTATCCTGGCTCCCCACCGTTGACCGCGACACATACAACTCCGCCATCGAGCTGATCAAAGATCACATTGCCGAAGGGCGGACGTATCAAGTCAACTACACGATGCGCTTGCGCACAGACTTCAACATCGACCCTTGGAATTCCTTCCTGCATCTCGTACAGACTCAAAACAACCACGCCGCCTTCATCGATACCGGACGCCATGTCATCGCATCAGCCTCGCCTGAGTTATTCTTTCAACTCGATGGCGAGACCATTACCGGCAGACCCATGAAAGGGACGGTCAAACGCGGGCGCACTACTCTGGAAGATGCAGAACAGGCGCAATGGCTGCATGAATCGGAAAAGAATCGCGCCGAAAATATCATGATCGTGGACATGATCCGTAACGACCTGGGGCGTATCGCAAAGATTGGCAGTGTCAAAGTCCCCGAATTGTTTACGACTGAGAAATATCCCACGCTCTGGCAAATGACATCCACCGTTCAGGCAAAAACGAACGCATCACTAACCGAGATCTTCACCGCCCTCTTTCCGTGCGCATCCATCACTGGTGCGCCGAAGGTCAGCACGATGCGAATTATTTCTGAACTGGAAACCACGCCGCGCAAAATTTACACAGGCAGCATCGGACACATTGCACCAAACCGCAAAGCGACATTCAATGTCGCCATCCGCACCGCCTTGATCGACCGTGAGACACAATCCGCCGAATACGGCGTCGGTGGCGGCATCGTCTGGGACTCGACCAGCACAGACGAATATGCCGAAGCCCTGCTCAAAGCCCGCGTGCTAACGGAAGAGACTCCACAATTCTCCCTGCTCGAAACTATGCTCTGGACTCCCAACGCAGGCTTCTTCCTGCGTGAGAAACATATCGCACGTTTACTGGATTCGGCTAATTATTTTGATTTTCCAACTTTACGAACGGGCGGGGTGACCCCGCCCCTACTAAAAGACATCATCGAAACCTACCTCAACGAAATCTCATCTCAATTCACATCCCCTCAACGTGTGCGGCTGTTGCTCGATAAAAACGGAAATCTAACCTCAGAATCAAAATCATTCCAACCATCAGAAGATCATCCGACGTTGAAAGTATCCCTTGCCAAAGAACCCATCCATTCTGGGAATGTATTCTTATTTCATAAAACAACGCACCGTGAGATTTACGAAACCGCTCGCAAAGTTTTCCCTGATTGCGACGATGCGCTCCTCTACAACGAGCAGGACGAACTAACCGAATTTACCATTGGCAACCTCGTCGTTGAAATGGACGGCAAACTCTACACCCCACCCATTTCCTGCGGATTACTCGCAGGCACATTCCGGGCTCATTTGCTAGAGACAGGTCAGGTGGAGGAAAGAATCGTTCGAGTAACTGATTTGAAAAAATGCACGAAGATTTTTCTCGTCAACTCGGTGCGGAAGTGGCAACCTATTGATCTGAAATAAATTTTGACTGAGCCATTGAATAGCGGCTCTATTGAAAAAGCTCATCTCTTACGCTTCACATTGCGTTGACTAACAATTTGCTGAGTACATTGCCTTCACTGGTTGACAATTCTTCTTGAATCGCTTCAACGATCCGCTGTTCACTATTTGCGGGGACCACCGTGATCAATTTGTCTCGGTCAGGCTCTCTCGTTAATTCATCTGCCAAACGCCCTGTACGGCTTAGCACAATAACATGACGATTTATTTCCAAGCTCAATTCGATATCTTTCCTGGAAACTTCACCACCGTTGATCAATATCGTTACCGCCTTGTGACCTTTGGATAGTAAAGTTGCCGTATCGACGATCCATGGCGACTCATCGCCAAACTTACTGCCCGGCACAAGAATAAAATGCGAATAATGAGGCTCTAACCTCCAACGCTGTTTCCCCCACCATAAAAATTTCGTACTGCGCGGCCCGCCGGGAAAGGACACCAGTTCTTCGGGCGCTATGCCAATCAACGGAAACTTGTAGTGATTCTGCTGTCTGACTTGACCGATCTCAGCCATAACTCCCATATCGGTACCTCCGCAGATAATCACGAGGTGTTTTCTTTCCGCGATCCCTGCGATGGTTTCTATGGCACACCGGGTAACATCTGCCTCTTTTACATCAATTGCACCGCCAATCAAAACGATAACAGAATAACTTCCTTCCAGTCTTAATTCTGTGGATGCTTTCACGAGATCTGAACGCTCCTTAGGAAAAACGCAGATAGGTTTCTGCTTCGAAAAATAAATATTTTGGGTTCTCATAATTGCCTTTCTTTCGAACATTCATTATGCTTTAGAATAAATTGGGTTTCTCTTAACCGTTTTGCAGTCATCTACGCTTCAATGAATTTAATTTAATGCATTTTCTATCACTATCCGATTCCTATATTCATCATACTCCGGCAGCAAACGGTCATATTCCTCATCCATCAGCGGCGATGAGATCATGAAATCTGCAGTTGCCCGATTACAGGCGATCGGGATGTTCCATACGACAGCCATCCGTAAGAGCGCCTTTACATCGGGATCGTGGGATAAAGACTCCAGCGGATCCCAAAAGAAAATTAGGAAGTCTATATCTCCATCAACGATTTTGGCTCCAATTTGCTGATCGCCACCAAGTGGTCCGCTCTCAAGTTTATGAATGGGAAAACCAAGCTCCTGTTCCAACAACGCGCCAGTCGTGCCGGTAGCATAGACAGTGTGATGCGCCAACAGATCTCTGTTATATCTTGCCCACGCGACTAGATCGCGTTTTTTATTATCATGGGCTACCAGAGCAACTTTTTTATCTCGTTCGATCGTGATTTTATTTTGATCCATACGAACTCTTTTCCTGCTCTTACGGTTTCGGCGTTGCCAATGGATTCTGGATAGGCTGACCAGCGTTGCCGCCTTGATAATAAGGAAAGGTCACCGGCAGATCAAAACCAAAATAGGCAGAGACGCGCGCCACAATCTCACCTTTGATCTGAGCACGACGAGTGTTATAGGCTTTGACAGCATCGTTCCAATCTGTGCCACCTAATTGAATCGTGTTCATCGCTTCATCCACAGTGTCGCCAAGCGCCAGGGTAACTTGAGCATCCGGCACGGGCGGCGGAGCCTGGGTAATGGCGTTTACATAGAGTGAAAAGCCCTGACCCAGGTCGCTGGGCAGTGCGCCTTTGCCTTGCAGTTCGCTCAAGTTCAGTTTGGTTGGATCTAATGGCTGACCATTTGCATCGCGGTAACTATTCAGCATATTGGTCAATGCATCGGCTTGCGAGCGGAAGTTACCCGTCCATACCTCTCCGCTGTTGTTGACCGCATCATAATAATCCTTGGTGATCTGTGTTTTGGCTTGGATTTTGGCATACTGTGTATCCGTCACCAGCTGAAAATTGGAAGCTGCAGATTGCACGCCCTGCACCAACGCAACCAGTTCGTTGTATTCTGTTGTGCCAGAATTTATAACGCCGCAACCAGACATGCCAATGAACACAGCAGCCACCGTCAAAATGGAAAAAATCTGTTTAATAGAACTCTTCATGTTAATCTCCTTTTATTAATTGCCTCGATTAGAACGTCCACTACCGCTGCCGCCACGCGTTGATGAACCACCGCTCCTGCCCCCGCCCAAGGGAAATCCGCCCCTGGAACCACCCATACCTGATGGGTTGAAACTGATGCCCCTGCGAGCGGCCTGGGTCAGCCCCCAAAGCAGAAACAGTAACAGAATCAATCCCAAACACAGTTGACCGCAGATGGTCACGATACCCAGCGGACCTGCTGGCAATGCAGGCTGGTTAAGCGTCTCAGGGGTGGGTGTCGAGGAAATCAACGGTGCGTAATTGTTGCGTGCAACCGTATCGAACCCCTGCACCAAAGCAAGCAAAGCCTGATCCAGGCTGTGGGTGGATTGATAAACATCCTCAGCGGCGCGATTGAGGTTCGTCAACTCAGAAGCGGTCAGTGCCGGTAGCCCCAGTCCCACGCCATAATGCACATCAAGGCGGGTGGGTTCAACAACGATCAAAAAAGCAAAACCATTGTCCTTGCGCTCACCCGTTGGCAAGCCAAGCTGCATGTAACGCAAAAAATGCACAGCACAGTTGACTCGATTGCCGACCTGATCTTGTGACTGAATGAGGATCATCGTCTGCGCAATTGAGTCGGCATTTAGTTGGTCAAGAATCGTATCCACCTCAACCACGGTTTGCTCCGATACATAATTTTCCCAGTCCACTGTCCAATGTGCCTGTTGCATATCATAGGTGAAACCATAATCTGGGGCAGAACCGTTACCACATAGCGGTGCGACTAAAACCGAATCAGCTTTAGCTGACGTGAAATAGACCGAAAGACTTAACGTCAATACGATAACTACTACGACACCTACCATCATCAATGTGACGCCCCGCCGGGTTACGCTTCGATTCACAGAATTCTCCTACTAGATCATTTATGATCTTGTTCTTCATCGTAAGCAATCTATGTATCAAACAGCACATCGATCAGACCAGCTCATCACTTTACCGCTGCCAGTAGCGGATCACTGCGGAGATGTGATCAGACGCTGCATGAGCCGCCAGGAGACGAGCATCAGGAAAAAGCCGATAGCTGTCAGCCCGCCTAGCAGCGCCCAATTGGGATCAACCCCGCGCAGGGCAATATCCCGCAACAAGAGCGTGCCATAGGTGGTCGGCAACATCCATGAGATGACTCGTACCGACGGCAAAAGCATATCCAAGCTCATGATGAATCCACTGAAAAAGACGCTGGCTAGCAAAACGATCATGCTGTATTGCACAGCCTGGCTGTCGGTCTGCGAAACGATCGAGATGACAAAACCAATTCCCATCGAGGTAAACAACACCGCAGCGATAACGAGAGCAAAATACCACCAGTTCCCCAACATGGGCACATGCAATACAAATACTAAAAGGGCAGAAAGAGCAGCTGCAATCAAACCACCGAACAACAGATAGCTAATGTATTTGCCGAATAGGGCTTCAGCCGCTGATAGAGGTGAAACGCGGAAAAGTTCCATAGTGCCCACGTTACGCTCGCGAACAATGGATAAGGCTGCAAACGTAACTGCCAGATGTTGAAGCAAGAGCGCCAGTACCGCCGGAGCGAAGAAGTCCGAAACAGAAGGCTGGATATTTGCCACGCTTTTCGTCTCACTGCGAAATGGGCTGACAATGATGATGGGGTCAACGCTCTGAAACTCTGCCAGATTGCTGTCCAGGTCAGTGAGGTCTTTGTCGATCTTATCAATGCGTGCCAGCCGTTGGTCTTTATTCTCGGAACTGTTGCCAAGCTCTTTCGTGTTTTGGCGCAAATCCGTGAGCATACTTCCCACTGGGTCGGCGGTCGCAGCGGTAGCGCTTTTCGTTGGTTGTAGACTGTCAAGCAAACCCAGGCTGGCACCAACTGCCATGGAAATGGCATCCACGTTACCAGTTAATCCTTGTTGGGTTTGTTGAGCAAGGGCATCATCGCCGCTTTGCACAGCTCCGCGCAGAGCGGAGACATTTTGATGGGCTTCTTGCAAACTGGCGCGCAAGTCGACTGCATCCTGTTGACCCTGAACGGCAAAGGAGCGCAGCACTTGTTGATTTACTGCACCCACATAGAGCCACCCCAAATATTTCACATAACTTACCTGTGCAGGATCGATCTCTTGATGATACATAGTGAAGACAGCCTGCTGATTATTCTTGATGGTATTGATGGCATCCTGGGGCTCCGCAATGACCAAATCAACCTGACCTTGACGAAGTTGATCAAGAGCCGCCTGTAGGTCGCTGGTCACTCCGGCATAAACGACAAAGGAGCCGGTGGATTTCCCAAACTGTTGGATTTCCTGATTTGAAATAGCGCTATTGGGCTGTACTACAAACAATGTGCGCAGACTGCGAGACTTGTCGCGATAGCCAATCCCAAAGATCAACAGGATTAAGAACGGTCCCAACACCAAAGTGGCGATCAGCCGCGGCTGGCGCAGGATCTCAAATATTTCCTTCCGAAAGAAGGAGGATGCCCGAACGATGCCTCGAAAAAAATTACCCATCACTCACCTCTGGACGTACCAGCTCTACGAAGACATCTTCAAAGGATGGTGTATATTCCTCCACTGCCTCCACCTGGATGTTTTGTTGCTGCGCCCATCTCATCAGTTCCGGGGTATCCGTGCTGGCATGCTCTACAATGATGCGCATACTATTGGAACTCGTGCGAAAAGTCTTTGCCCGTACGAATGGCAAGGAACGCAAAACAGCCTCGTGCTGAAAATTGAATTCTTGTGAGGTACGAAAATCGATCATATCGCCGCCATAGGCGTGATGCCTTAAACCTTGTGGAGTATCTACCAGCAATAACTTTCCATTGTTCTGGACGCCCACCAAGTCACAATTATCTGCTTCGCTTACATATTGGGTGGTGATAAATATCGTGCGCCCCTGGTCTTTAAGCTCCCTGAAATGATCCCAAAATTTTCGTCTTAATACGGGATCAATCCCAGCGGTCGGTTCATCCAAAAAGAGTAGCTGCGGATCATGTACCAGAGTGGCTGCCAGGCTGAGCCGCCGCAGCATCCCCCCCGAAATGTTGCGAGCCAGTTTGTTACGATGCTCGTATAACTCTACAAATTTCAGGGCATCCTTCAAACGTCTTCCCCGAAACAAGCCCATGCCATAGAGAGATGCGGCAAAGTTAAGGTTTTCCCAGACAGTCAGGTTGGGATAGAGCACGAAGAGTTGGGGCATATAACCGATCCGCGCCCGCTCGCGCTGGCTGAACTCGGTCGGCTTGTGGTCGAACACAAGCGCCTGACCATCGGTAGGTGTGTAGACCCCAGTCAACAAACGGACCGTGGTGGTCTTCCCTGATCCACTGGGTCCAATAAAGCCGAAGATGGAAGCGCGGGGTACGTCAAAAGAAACATCCTGCACCACGGTCTCACCGCCAAAAACTTTCGTCAAATGCTCAGCCCGAATGACCGAATCATTGACCAGATCCGGCGTTACTTGCATCGGCTCAGCTGGAGATTCGATAACCATGATTACCTCGCGGCAATTTTTTCTTTTGGCTTTGAAAACTGGAGTAGCATGCCGTATGCAAATACGATCGGATAAGCTAACACGGTCAGAAAATCCATAACAACAAATAGTAAATTTAGTCTCATTGTGATTGCTCCTTTGTACTGTTCCCAAAAAGCTCTTTGATGTGCTTGCTGCGCTGCCAATTGGCTTCGTGCTCTGCAACGCGCTTATGGAATTCATTGGCATCTATAACCACGATGTCTGGTAGTTCTTGAGCCGTTTGCTGTTGGGCTTCATCATCTCTAAGTTTGATATCATCAAAGACCTTCAAAAAAGCTCCCACTCCCTCGTGTACCAATTTATGATCGTCAACCAGCGCTGCCTCAACAGGCGGGACTGGAGGAGCTGGCGGAACTGGCGGGATTTCTCCATACACAACTCTAACCAACATCTTGCCGTTGTCTATAAATGGAAAGTCAATGTGCGTTGGCAATTTACCCAACTGTCCACGATCCAGGACGAAGGCATAACGAAGACCATCGCTGTTGCAGGACACCACTTGTATTTGAAGTTCACTGGCGAGGTCGTTCAATAAACTTGGATCGAAATAGTTGCTAAACGGAATTGAGGTATGTGTGGCAATGTATTTATTATTAAGTATGCCAAACAGCACGATCATGCCCGTGTCTGGATCGCGTGCCAAACGCCAGCGTTTGAAGCGCGGTAACAACCCCCATTTTGTAAGGATCTTGGATACCTGTTTTCTAATCCGCCAGGCTTCCTGATTGAATTGACTTTGATCATTTTTCTGGATTATCATCTTCAGCCTTTTTATCGTCGTCTAACAGCTTGCTCTTAACCTCATCCAACCACTGATGGACCTGGTCATCCTGTGGAGTGGGCTGAGTACGGTCCTCGATCAGGTCACTTTCGAGATAGGGCGCTGAATCATCGTGTTGATGTTCTATGACTTCAATCCTTGGCGCTTCCAATCTCTCAACGGGCCTTACGAGAATGCGTTGGTTGGCTTGCTGGATTCTGAGCCAGCGCCAGAATCCCCAAACTGCCAGGCCTGCCAATAACAAAATGAAGACCGGCAGGCACCACATCCATAGGAATGCGATCGGTCCCTGCCTTTGCTCTGTACGCTGGCGAGCCTGGTCGGTATACCATTGCGAAGTTGCCACAGCGACTTGCGTTTGTGTGGCAATCTGATTGGCGATGGCAGTCTGTGTGTTGGCAATCTGCTCGTCTTTATTCTGTTGCAACAGGATGGCATCTGCGCCGCTTGTGGCTATGTTCGCCACCTGGGTCTGATTGATCGCATCTTGCGTCAATGCGGCACTTTGGGTTGAACCCGCAGAACTCAAGGTCGCCTGGGCGTTGGCGCGCTCGATCTCGAGTGTCGCTGCGATCTGCGCTGCGAGGACGTTGGCGTTGTTTTGATCCTGGGTCTGGACCGCGCCCAAAGTGGCGTTGGCAGAATCCAAAGTGGACTGCGCATTGACGCGTAATAGCTCAGCGGTAGCTGCCGCCTGAAAATTAGCATTATCCACACCTTGGGTTAATGCGGCTGCCAGCGTTGCCTGCGCACAAGCCTCGCACGGCACGTTGGTTGATGCTTGTGTAATGACTAAACTCTGCGCCGCCGAAGGATTTTGTATATCAGGGACACAGGCAAACAAAAGCAGCATCAGTATTAATACTGTTCCACATATGACCACAAGGCGTGAATTATTCATAGCTTTATCTTTTTACCGAGTCCGCGAACTGGAAACTACCGCTATTTGCAGCAGAATTTAGATGGCATCCTTCAGCGCTTTCAGAGTCCGCACCTTGATCACTTTACGGGCTGCTTTTGCCTTGTAAGTCATGGGTGCTTTGGTAAATGGATTAATGCCTTCGTGCTGGTGCGTGGCAGGTTTTACAACGATGTTCAGTTTAAGTAAACCGGGGATGAGAACTTCCCCTGGTCCACCTTTTCCAAGTTGCTGGGCTACGATGGTATTGATCGTATCGAGTGCTGAAGCGGCTTGCTTCTTATCGAGTCCGCTTTTCTCAGCCAGCGCCATTACAAACTGAGACTTGTTCATTCGCTTAGTAGACATTTTCTTTCTCCTTATCAATCCATCGTAAAATTTTCTGTTAGTCACCGGCTTGGGAAATTTCCTTAACCATTTCAGCGGTTTTTTCCGGTTGATCGGCGCGCGTCGCGACGTCAGCCTGGGCAATGATCCCTACAATCTGATTGTCGTTATCCACAATCGGAATACGGCGCAATTGGTGCTCAGACATCGCGTCCAATGCTTTCTGTAGATCGTCGTCGGCACGACAGGTGATCACCTTGCGAGTCATGACCGCCTGCACTTTTGTGGATTTGGCATCCAACCCAGCTGCCACAACTTTCAAGGTCAGATCGCGGTCGGTGACGATACCGATCAACTTCCTGGTTTGTTCGTTCTCGACCACCGGCAGCGAGCCGATGTTCTCGCTCTTCATCATTTCCGCAGCTTCTGCCGCCACGGCATTGGGCAGACAGCAGATCGGATTTTTCGTCATGACTTCGTTACACTTCTTCATATAGTCTCTCTTTCAAAACTTTGATACTTAATACTTGCTTTATAAATTATCTACTTTCGGAATAATTTATGGGCAATATCTAAATTCTTGATTTAGTTCATTGCCCAGTAGCTATACATCGTACGTCTTATCGTAAATAACCAATAATGAACAGTACGATCAGGACAATAATGATGGTATATAACATTGGGAAACTCCTTTCTTGTTTTATTGATCAAGAGGCAGCCTGTCGGCTACCTCCTATTTACAACCAGGGAAAATCTATATAATGCCCAGCAATCTCAAGATAATGAGAATGACGGCAATCACGAGCAGCGTGTGGAGAACGTTGCCTGTGCGCGGAATGCTGGCTGAGATATTCGGTCCGAAGTATCCGAGCAGCCATAAGATGAGCAGAATTACAATGATCCAGGTAAGCATGAAATTTCTCCTTTTTTAGCGGTATATTCTACAAATTCATCATACAACAACCACTCCCCAGCCACATCCATCAGCCGGGGAGTGTTGCACTCCACCACTTGGGGGAGACTTTGTTAGAACCGCAGACCAAACCAATAGGGATCGACCAGTATCGCGAGAACCCCCCAGACTGAACCCAGCACAGCACCTCCGATAACATCGCGCGGATAATGAGCACCAACATACATCCGGGTGAAGCCGACCAGCGCAGCAACTGCATATAAAATAACAGCTCCCCCAACTCCAAGTTGAAACCGCTGGATCAACAGTGTTGCCAGAAAAAATGTCTGGGTAGTGTGTCCGCTGGGAAAAGACCGACCTCGTTCCCGCCAGCCAATCACTCGCGCGCCCACGATATCAAGAAATGGACGGGCGCGATCTGTCAGCGCCTTGATCGTCTCTACCAGCAGCCAGAGCGTGATTGTGCCCAAAATGACCTCAACAGCCAGGCGGCGATAATTGAGTACGAAAAACACACCAGCCAGGAGGAAGGCAGTCACCATATTTCCCGCTTGCGTTACCAGCCACATAATGCGGTCCAACCATTTAGGATGGTAACCCCGAAGGTTGAAGAACTGAAAAACCCAGATGTCCATGCGTTGACCAGCTGCCCATACCAGGGATAAGACAATCAAAGCAAAGAGTAATAGCATGCTCATCAGCAATTGTTGAGCCAGCAGCAAGGAGACCAACGCCATCCGTGCCTCACTAGGCAGCCAAATAAAGAACACAACCAACCCTGTGATCAAGCTCGCAAGAAAAACAGGCCGCCTGTAAATAGACCAAAAATGAGGGCTGGGAGCTTCCGGTGGTAAGAGCGGCTCTGGGTTTAGATTCACGCAGCCTCCTTGGCAATCATTGTCAATGCCGATGAATTCGCCGCCACACTCGCGGGACCTGCCATCACTTTCAACGCGCGCGGCAGCAACGTCACCGTCACGGAACCGTCGCCCAGCGAAACGCCGTCTGCAATAACGGACATGGCTGGGATGGTGGTGATCGCGATTTTCTTGGCGCGAAAACGTTGAATGCGTTCATCCGGCGCGGCGTCAGCGGACTGGATCACCTGACCGATCAAATCGATCTTGCCCAAATCAGAATAGACGAACACATCGAGATAACGATCATCGAATAACACATCGGGCGCAACCTGAAAGTTAGCACCCATGAACGGCATGTTCGCAATGATGACCAGATGCGCACGCGCAATAATCTGCTTCTGCTTATGATCCAGCTGCAGACGAATTTCGGATGGCGCCGCCAGCACCAGGGTCGAAATGAATTCGGCGATCTTGCCGAGGTCACCGTGTTGAATATCATCAGCCGACGGATACAGCGATGAAGCCAATCCAATGACACTGGCTTCCAGGAAACCGCGCATCGTTTTATGATGACGCGCTTGCCCTACATCAATTTTGAGACGGCGGCCCTGACGCAAGAGCGCAACAGCCTGACCAATATTGTTGGTTGGAATGTTGAGACTGCGAGCAATGTTGTTACGTGTGCCCGTTGGAATAATTCCCAACGTTGTCTGAGTTCCAACAAGTCCGAGTGCAACGTTTTCAATCGTGCCATCCCCTCCGGAAACAATGACCATTTTTATACCGGCACGCGCAGCACTCTGGGCGATCGCCTGCAAACGCAGCTCCGGCTGCACAAGGACCATCTCCACCTGGAACTGGTGAGTTTGCAAATGCCCCAACACTTCAACGAGTTGCAATGCCGATTCCGCTGGGTTCCCGGAAGCTGGGTTGAAGATCAGCATAATTTTCAATAGAGGGAGAATTCTTTTTGACATCTTCGCCTTCGATCGCGTCTACGCCCCTTGCTAAAATAGCATACCAGCACCGCTCACAGCGCTGGATCATTATCACCAACCTACCTGTGAGAGATGCCAATATGCTTCCTACTGGTTTCAAAATACGATTCTTCTGATTGACGCAAGAAACGTATCCATACTCGCTTTTGGGTTAGGGAGTACTGCGATGTTCGCTTGTTGTAGTTTCAGTCACACTCGCCACCGATCCACGCGGACGGTAAAAGAGCACCCAGATCGTTCTTTCAATCGCCCAGCCGATCAAAGCATAGATCAACATGGCAAACATGGAAGAAATTTCCAGGACCATTCCGCCTGCGGCGGGTGTGACAGTCATCCCTTGAAAGGGAAACAGAAACAGGTTGGTAAAACCATAGATCAGGGCTACGATCGGACTATCGGGGTTGGCTGCGATCAGCTTCAACCCAATGCGCAAGGCGATCATGCCCTCAAGGATTCCAAGAAACAGCCAAACCAATTGTGTGGCTTTAAACGTGAAGATGCGCTGCTCACGCTCTGGTTCGTTCTGTGACGTTCTAACTTCTGACACTCGATTTTCGTTGGACATCTTGCCCGTTCTTTCTAAGCCGGTTCCTGATTCAACAATAGGAAATTCATCCTCGCTGACAGAGCTACACGGCTTGTATTAAATAATGCCGACGAGTGGGGAACACCTCCCCACTCGTCAATTTCATATACTGAAAGTATATCTAACGACGAACTGCTTTGACGATCCAGATGAGTATGATGGATCCCAGCAAGGTCACCAGCATGGTAGGCAGGGTAATGGCATCGTTGATCGTCCCGACCTTCAACAGCGGGCTGATGAAGTAGCCTGCGAGGAACGCACCGACTACACCCACGACGATATCCAGCAACGTACCCTGTTGACCATTCGTGTGCATGATCCGGCTCGCTACGTACCCGACGATCGCTCCAGCAATAAGGTAAATAATTAGGTTCATTCTTTAGCTCCTTGAGTATTTCTGATCCACGGTTGCCCGTGTTTAGTTTCTATTCCATGCCTCTTCTAAAACTAGAAGAGGCATGGAGACAACACCGACTATGAAGGGGTCGGCATTTTTTTCTTCAGGTTGGCTTCATACTCGGTCACGCGCTTGTCGATTTCATCAGCCGCCTTTTCACGAGTATAGCCATACTTTTCCTGAAGCAAACCGGTCAGGACGTCGAACTTTCCGGCGGCTCGATCCAGATCATCATCGGTGAGTTTGCCCCACCATGACTTAGCTTCGCCACGCATTTGTTTCCATTTACCTTCGAGTACATCTTTGTTCATGGGATCCTCCTTTGGATCGTTTGTGAACGCTGTCCCAGTGTATGCCGGCGCTCGGGACAGCATTGGTGCGCCGGACCTCTACTCTCATTCAGCCAAGTGGCATCATCAAATTAGAACATTCGCGGCAACTGCCCGCAAACGTTGCGCCACGCGCTCAGGCGTTTCACCTTTACTAATAAATGCATCGGCACCAGCCGAGAGTGCGGCTTGCTGACGGGCGTCCAAATGGCTGATGAGAACAATGACCAGCGCTGCCGGGCATGCCTTTCGTAGTACTCCCAAAGCCACCGCTGGATTGATGGGAAGCATATCCCAATCAATCAACAACATATCGGTACGGCTAACTGGTGCTTGTGCTAACGTGGTCGCCCAGTTAGCCGCTTCTCCTGCTATCTCCATTTTTAAATCCAGGAGTACAAGGCGCAGGGCGTTGCGCTCTTCCAGTTTGGCATCGGAAATATATACGCGGGTCATAAAACCATATTACAACCAACGCTCCGGAGCCGCATCCACCAACCGGGGAGTTTCCCACTCCACCACTTGGGGGAGAAATAAGTTGTACAGAATGCTGAACGCAATGTAGGTTGCAGAAGACGAACACGCTGAGGTATCTCCCGACTAGAAAGCCAGTGCGCATTTAAATAGTCAGTCAAAGTATGTTTGCAGAGTTAGTCCAGCAGTACAACTACCGAAGTAAAAAACTTGTTTAATAACTTACGGCGATTTACTTAAGATTTGATGCAGACAACGCATCTTCGCTATGGAACAGATCAGGGGTAGTTGGAAGCGTTGCTTGCAGAATAGGTCCAGCCTTCTCAAGCAGATCGTCGAGGCGCTCCATACTACTGGCTACCAATGGCGGAGGCAGTTCATCCATCACTGCTATGGAATCCTTTAGCTGTGCCTGGCGTGTTTTGAGATCTGAAACTTGAGTTCCAGCGCCTGAGGCAAGACGATTGCTCACCAGGAGACTCCATAAAATTTGACAGGCAGCGGATAAGGGCGGTGCAACAAGGATACCGAGCAAACCAAAAGCATCTGCCATAGCTAGGAGTATGATCAGAGTCAAAATAGGGTTATCCCACTTACGCTTGAAGAACCGTGGTTCGACCCATACTTGCAGGGCAACCAAGACAACCAGCGTGTAAAGAGTAGTTAGCAAACCCAGCTGCGGACTAGTCAGCAGACCGATGAAGAGCGGCAGGATCACCGCCAAAGCCGCCCCGACAACTGGCATCAGCCATGCCAGTCCGCCAATCAATGCCAAAAGGATCGAATATTGTGAGCCGAGCAGCCAATATCCAATTCCCAACAGCAAGCTGGCAAGGAGGCTTTGAACTACCTCGCTGCGTATATAAGCACCCAGGTCAGGCTCGATGGTACGCCAAGCACCGCGCGCAAGTTTACGCAATTCAGATGGCAGCAACGAAAGCCAGAGGCGTTCAAAATGGATTTGATTGATACTCCAATAGAGACTCAGGAATAGAATAATGATCGTGGCACTTAAAACGCCGCCAATCCCCTCTGTGAAACCCAGTAAAGCTGGTAACACAAGTTGCCCCTGTTCCCCGGTAACTGCTTGAAAGAGCTTATCGGGGGTTGGCAACCGCGCAATCAAAACCTTTTGAAATGAACCATCCTCCAACCAGGGTGGCAATCTCCATGCCCCTTGCACCGAGAGGGTTTGGGTTAATTTTTGAATATCAATGAGCGCGAATTTACCAACCAGGAAAGTTAGAAATCCAAAGACGCCCAGGCAAATCAGGAAGAGCAGAACAAAAATGATCCGACCCGCACTGGTGCGTCTGGTCCAATTCGTAATCAATGGGCGGACTGTCGCTGCAAGTGCCAGTGAGATCAACACATAGACGATCACAATATGGAACTGCCACACCACGATCAGCGCCAGTAAAGTGGTCATGATCGCCGTGCCAACAGTAACAAGCTGCTTGGTCATGAGTCCTCTGGAGGTGGAACCAGAGCTAAAAGCGCATCAAGATCGGTTGTAATCCCCTCGATCTCATCCATCACGAGATCGATCTGACTGACCTCCAGGTCGGAACCATCCTTTTTGAGGCGCGCCTGCTTACGCAAATCTTGAGCCAGATCTTGGGCTTCATATCTCAACCGGCTGGCATAATCGCGACCGGCTGAAACCTCCGGCTCCATGGCGGCTGGATGAAAGACATAGCGATTTAGCAGGAGTTGAATAATAGCCGCCATCGGGATCGCCATGAATGCCCCAGCAACGCCGAAAAAAGAACTAAAAGCAAAAAGTGCCAGCAAGGTAACGAATGGATTAACCCCCACCGCTTTGCGCATGACGCGCGGCACCAGCAGGCTATTCTCTAACTGCTGAATCACAATCGTCGCTACAATGACCCAGATTAGTCTGCCCGGGGCAATGGATAGCGCAACCAACGCTGCAGGAACAGCACCTAAAAGCGGTCCGACCATGGGCACTGCCTCCATCACGCCAGCGATGAGCGCTAAGACGAGAGCATTAGGCAAACCGATCAGTACATAGGCAACCAATGCCATCACGCCGATCACCAGGCAAAGGATTCCTTGCCCGCCCATGTAGGCGCCGACTTTTGTTTCCATCGCCAATACAAGTACGCTAAGGCTCTCACGCTGGTCTTGTGGAATCAACAGCAAGAAGGATTGAATAATTCGTGGTCCATCCAAAATCCAATAAAAGGCTAAGACCAGAATGACAATGGCGGTGAAGATGGAATTTGCAGCTACTGCTATGTAGCCAAACGCCTGTCCAGCAGAAGCCATCACATCCGGTCCCGTTTGTTGCAATGGCTTGAGTCCTGGCAGAGTCGCTGGCAGGAAGTCACCCAAGCGTACAAGGATCTGATCGGGATACTGAATCATCCATGCCCGGAGGTTTTGGTAATAACCCGGTATGGCAACAGAGATCGTTGTACCTTGCTCGACGATCAAAGGAAATACCAACAACAGAAAGCCCAGAAGCAGGATAAGCAACAGGCTATATATAAGAATAACCCCAGCCCATTGAGGAAGTCCCCGCTGATACAACCAACCCACAGCAGGTCGAAGCACTGTGCCGATCACGATCGCAATGAACAGGATGAAAATAACATGGTAAAAGCGATAGAGCAGCCAGAAGCCAAGGAGGACCGAAACCAGCACCAGAGTCGCCCATACGACCCGCTGGAAGGTCCAATCAGATTGCGAAGGTGAATTAACTGTCATACGTGTGTGGCGAAACGAGTCTGCTATTATCCCCCAAGGCTGTCATTGACCGATGGCTCCTTAAGAGCAGGCGTTGCCAAGCTGACTGCTTCAGCGGTCTGAACGATCATGCCGCCATCATCCTCCCAATTCGCAAGGATGTCGGTCTGGGGTGCCGGTGATTTCGGAGACGTGGGTTGCGCAGCGATCTTTAGTTGTGCGAGATCGGGGTCAATCATGATCTGATTCTCAACATCACTGGCCGGGATATGAAAAAGAACATCTTGAGGGCAATAGGGATACGGAGGCGTCCAATCGCTCGGAGGCTTGGTGAAATATGAAGGGTTGAAATCCTGGTATTGGGTTGTCTCTGTACTGGCGCTGGTTAAAAAGCCTGAGGTTTTCGTCAAATAACGGATCAGAGCCATGGGGACAACGATCGTTTTCTCCAGCATTTTTCCCTGACGGTTTTCGGTAACTGGGACGGCGAACTGTCCCTGAACGAGCATGCCGATTACACGCCGGTTATCTGGACTGATGACTACTTGTTTAACAACCGTAGAAATACTGTCTGAAAAATAAATGGTCTCACCGATGGCAGGTTGTAGAAATGGTAGTTCCTGCGGGCTCAAGTCAGTCCCTACGACTTGGGCATTGTTGATCACGCCACGGACTTTTGGATTACCAGCCGCAACCTGCTCAGCCAACAATTTCACGGCTTCATCCGGGACAACGCCATTGATCGATACAACCCCATGCGATGTACCGGTAAAAAATTTGCAATCGTAGGTATGCTCCAACGCCGCTAAGGCTGTGGCAACTTCGCCAGTAAGTTTGTCATCCAAAACGAGATTATTCTTCATTCTCAAGATATCGGGAACAGTACCAATGGCATTGGTAATCCGGCTTTGACTGGTCGTGCTCACAATGTGTCCGCTTAAATAGACGGTGCCATTTTTTACATGGACGTCAATTTCGTCATGCTCGACGGCTCGTAAAACATTATCTTTCCAAATGGCGTGGTAAATAGAATCCCTGATAGCCCCATCTGTTTTTTGGATCGGACTCGGGTTGTTTGCATGACCGGCCATCTGCTCTGGTTCATCACATCTGGAGAATTCTTCGGCGTCTACTCTCGGCACTTGTACTGATAACATCTTAATCCTCTTATTTAATCGGCTGACCCAACGGTAGTATGGATAACAGAATAAAAACAAAACCCAATCAGGAGCACAACCTCGGGCGAGAGGCGTGCTCCTGATTGGCATTCGAGTTAGCGGTTGATGATAAACAAAATGCCTGCGATCAACGCGCAGACCCCTGCAATGACACTAAATATTCCACCAAGACCCACGCCTAGCAGACCGAGCCCGGTGATGATCAAAAAGATCCCAAGCAAGATCCATTTCAGTTGCCCTGTATTCATCTTAAGTCTCCTTTGAGCTAATCAACCTACGCGATACGAACACAGACCGTTCCAATGCCTATGCACCCTGAATTGCCTTTTTTCCGGCTTTGACTGCATCGGTTACATCCTCTATTTTTTCGGCAACCAACTCTTGGCCCTGGTGCAGCATTTTGTTGGCTTTCCGGCGACCATCCCTAACCAGCTTGTTGCCGTCCAAACGAGCTTGCGCGACAGCATCTTCCACGATTTCTGCGGCTCGATCACGTAGTTCGATGCCCTTCGCCTGAATTTGTACTCTGGTTCTTTTCCCAGATTGGGGCGCCAGCAGCAACATCGTAAGCGCGCCAGCCAGTCCACCGATCAGCGTGCCTACCAGCACACTAAAGATATTATTGCGATACTGAGGTTCTACATTCTTGTTAGTCATTGGGTTTTCTCCTTCTATCTGAGCTTAATAAGTTTGTTACATTAAGGATGCATAACATGCAGCGTTACTTGTAAAGCTGATCGTTACGATAGATAGCTGCGTGCATCCGTTCTTCATCCGTCAATTGAATCAGGCTAATAAGCCAATGCCAGAGGTGCGTAAAACTGGCTAAAAAGCCTTTCCGTGAATATCTGTTCATATTTGCCTATGGATCTAGGGCGTGCCGTGGTGTTCGCTACTCGTAGTTTCGGTGACACTCGCCACTGGTCCGCGTGGACGGTAAAAGATCAACCACACCAGTCTTTCAAACACAATCGCGATCAGGGCATAGACACCTATCGCAAACAGCGATGAAATTTCCAGGATCATGTTGCCACTCGTCAACGGGCTGATCAACCCTACAAACGGTATGAGAAACAGGCCCGTTAAACCGTAGATCAAAACAACAATCGGGCTAGCCGGGTTGGCTCCAATCAGTTTCAGTGCGATGCGAAGTACGAGCAAGGCTTCCAGGGTGCCGAATAGCAACCAGATCAGCTGACTGGCTTTAAAACTGAAGATGCGCTGTTCGCGGCCTGCTTCACTTTGTGAGGTTCTAACCTCAGAGACTCTATTTTCGTTTGACATTTTTATTCTCCTTCCAAGAAGGGCAGCGAACGCTTCCAATTTAGTAGCCGCCACATACGCGGGTCATACTTATAGTACGCTGAATACTCCCCAGCCGCATCCTGCGGCTGGGGAGTATTCGTCTCCACCACTTGGGGGAGAACAATATTATGGATAAAAGAAATGGGATCAGAACGGTTGACGCTAGCCGCAAGTGGGCAGGATGAAACTCGGCTGGGAGCCGGAAAAAACTCGAAGCCAGAAAAAGCTCAAAAAAACGCAGAGTCTCACTTATCATCTGCGCGCTGTGTTGGGCAGATGGCTTGAGACTATTTGCCCTGTGACTGGAGAGACGGTTGACCTCATGCTTTAGATGCGTGCCAAAACTGAATAATTTCTTGTTGATGTGTCGTCAAGTCTAATGAAATAAGTGCTTGCTCTAGTGTATGGAACACGTTCAGTTTGATAGCATTATTAATTGACAATAGATCGAGAGTTTTGCAGGCAAGGTAGATGCCTGAATTTCGTGAAAGCAAGATGATTTGCTCAGGCTCAAGCCCATTTTCTTGCGTGGCGTTTGTTTCAGTGATAATCCGGCGCAGATCCTGTAATTCGAAATCGAGGCTTGCAGAAAGCAGGTCAATTAATAACAGCATGCCATACCTGTAGCGTTTATCTTTAACTATAATGCCTGCTGTTTTGAACAGGTCTGAGCCGGTAACAAAGCCTTCACAAACGTAAATTACAACTTTCAATTCAGAGCTAATATTGTAGCTAATTGGCATGTTGACACATCCGCTTTCTAAGCTCGGTTCGCGTCCACGCCTAACGCGGCTCATAAACAAGAAAATCAGCACTTACATTAATAGAAAGCTGATTCTCTTGTTTTCAGTTACGTATCTTTGGGAAGCGCAGCAAAGGCTCGCTGTGTTTTTATATACCACCCCATCCCTTTTAGGTGATTTTTCCACCTATCCGCCATCATCTTCAAGGCGCTTTTGTGCGTTTCATCGCCGCTTGCGACCATTTCTTTTAAATGCTTATCTTGCGCTTTTATAACGTCATCAGCCGTATTGCCATGGAATGAAGCATCACAGGGTCCATCCATTTGCCTACAAGTCATTGTTTTCATACGTCTCATTTCCTTTAGTCCTGATTAAGGTCTATTATTTGAATGTAACGACCAAGCCGTTGATTAAGAATTGCGTTTAGTATAGAAAGTAGGTTTTGTAATGTCAAGATGAAAGCTAAATTTACCTGTGCGCTTGCATTTGCGCTTTATCATGAAACGCCCAACTATGTTATTGCAGGAATGGCAATGCTCTAATGCTGGTGCAAAATGCTGTGGTTAGGTCCATTGACCAGCAACTAACATAAGTATAGAGAATGGCCGCAACAACCAGGATCACCAGACATCCGCCTATGTTGCGAACCAATTTGAAGAGCGCCAGCAAGATAACAGCGCCGCCCAGCGAAATCAATACAGCCGGGACGCTAAAGTTGCCCTGGTTGATCGTATCGACATGGAACAAGGGGCTTAAGAAGTAGCCCCCACAAACGAGCCTACGATGCCTACAATAATATCGGCAATCGGACCCTGTCGATTGTTCGTATTCATGATGATACTGGCTACCCAACCGATCAAAGCTCCTACGATAATCCAAACAATGAAGTTAATCATCATTTACTCCTGAACGTTTGCAGGTTTCGATTTCAAACCACCAGACGATTGAAGAAGGACCGGTAATGTTGGAGAGCCTGACGGAGGTCTTCAGTCGAGACATCCGCGCCCTGCTGCCACTGCCCCTCCAGGGTGTTGTGCTCGTTGGTAAACATTTGGTTGATCTTCTCGATCACGTCTGATACCAGCGCATCCGCCTGCTGGACAGCCGCACGCGGTTCATCCACAAACCTGCCCTGGATCTCGCTCCACCGCTTGCGTAGATTCTCTGATTCTTCATGCGCAAGCAGACCTGTCGAGGCGCCATTCACACTGACCATGTTTTCGAGAGAGATCGTCTCATTGGCTGGTACTTTGTAAACCGCAACCTCACCCAATGGCGCTTCATAAACAATCGTCCCCTCTATAGAAGAGTCATCTGCGGCAATGCCTGCGCCTTGCGGCGTATCGTGGACCAGCCCCGCCAATACCGGGGCCTGATCAACAAAACGATCTGGACTTTTTGCAGGATGATTTGTATCTTTGTCAATGCCATCCAAGCTATCTGAGATATTATTAAATTCTTTATTCATCGTTGTTTCTCCTACACTGCTACTGGTTCTATTTCAAGGAGTTCCTCGAATAGTGATCGGTAATACAACATGGCCTGCCTTAAATCTTCTGTATTCGCCTGTTGCAACTCATTTTTGACCGCCACTTCACGCGCAGCGCGGTAATTGCTTACAAAGTCTGGATGCGTGACTGAGAGGTCCGCAGCTCGCTGATCAAAATCGGAGACGGGATAGGCGCGCATGTGCATCACTTCCATGATCAGCCGGTCGGCATCGATGATCGCCTGCCCAGGCTCATCGACAAATTTGGATTGAACCTCAGCCCAATTCGCCAGATAGCGCTCACCCTCGCTAGCAGTAAGCGGATGAATATTCAAGGCTTCAACATGTTTCTGCCGTTCTTCCAGCACAGACTGGGCTTTCTGCTCGTTGCCCAAGGTTTGCACGGCATGGTCATACTCAGGTCCAAATTGATCACGGAGCCGCGCCGAGCGGTTCCGTTTGGAAAAAACCTGCGCCAATATGAGACCCACAACCACCAACACCAGCACAACTGCAATGACACTATAGGTAGTATTCAAGTGAACTCCTTTTTTAACTTATGAAACAAGCTTGGTAAAACCGCACCCGCTATATACACGGAGCATATGCTTATCGTACAACCAATACTCCCCAGCCACATCAATCAGCTGGGGAGTATTTATCTCCACCGCTTGGGGGAGATAAACAAAATGCACGAACATTGTTTTATATGGAGGAAAATATTTGCATTAGAAACTTGAGATACATCTCAGGAGGTCGGCACTGGTACTATCATTGATTTGGGTTTGCAGGTACGCTGCTCCAGCCCTGCTTGATTCTGGCTGATGAAATACTTCGATGGTATTGTCGTAATCGTGCAGCACGATAATTCGCGGACTCATGTCCACCAGGGCCGTTGTCGCAAAGACGGCATCAACTACTCGTTCTGAGGCGGTCACGATCACGATATCAGGGCGGCATGTTTTTATTTCATCCGCTAAGGCGTGGTCACTCAGATATTTGACACTATAAATGAATGCTTCAGAAAGCCGGTTCAGCAGCGCAGCAACGCCCTCTTGAAATAATGATCCGTCGCCTATGACCAGCACATGGTTGGTAGAAAGTGTTTGAAAATTTGTATCCAATTTAAAGCCTTTCTGCATACCATCGTAGTGTTTAGGGTTGGCATGGATTACTAAGTAGAGTTTATAGGAAATTAAATCGGGACGCTGACGCGAAGCGCGCAGAAAACGCAGATTTTTCTTTTTGAATCAGCGAAAGTCAGCGTTTGTCAGCGTCCAAAAATTGACTCTTTACTTATTACCGATAAAGTCTAGTAAATCGCTATAAGTTATTAAACAAGCTTGTTCCTGCGGCAGTTGCACTGCCGAAGATGCGGATGTCCAAGAGTACAACTACTGGACGAACCCTGTAAAAATACTTTCGACTGATCACTTATTCAAGTAAATAAATCATTTTACAAAAGTCAGTCCCTGGTCAAATCAGCCAATGGGGGATATTTTTCTCCCCCATTGGGGGGAGATTTGATTTCCTGCTGCTAATCACCATGCCTGGCTAGACGCTTATTCTTAACGTCAATAATGGATAACGATATTAGGTCATGCTGAGGGGCATTTTTGCCCCGGAGCACACCGCACTTGGCGCGGGTGCAAGTGTCTCTACCACGGCAGAGCCGAGACCCTTCGGTCACTGACATCTGCCCTGGCGGGCGGTGCCAAGGAAACTGCGCCCTCAGGGTAACATGTCGATGGTTTTGCTTATCCATTATTCACGTCATTCTTATGACCAGAGCCGATGCACCGGGAAGGTTGGTAAAGACTCGATCTGCTGTTTATCAAGATTCAGGAACAAACCAGCTTCATCAGATTCAACCATGGCTGAAATAGGGATGATTACGTTTTTCGCGCCCCACAGATGCCCTTCCCGCATCACCAAATGGGTAATGTGGCCACTGCCCGGATCAACCACAAATTCATCAACGTGGCCTACCACGCCATCCGTGGCTTCCACGCGGGTACCACGATGGACAGCCAGTTCGCCCGGCGGGATCTGGTGATGCTCTGCAGACACCGGTACTCGTATCTCAGAAGTAACAAATGGCATGTAGTAGTAGGAGCCCATTCCATATAAGCCGCCGCGATAGCCCGCGTAATCAAGCACCTGCTCCTGAACGAATTGCGTTTGAACAAACGGAGCCATCTTCACCAACTCAGCCTGGCTGCACCGCAGTCGAATTGTATCGACGACAGTTTCAATGACGCTATCCACCGGCACAATGTATTCCGTGTTGGGCGATACAGCCTCTCTGACGACCAACCCGGTTACCTGGTCGGTGATCGGGTTGATTAATACATAAATAGAGCGTCCACAAATACCATCGGTACACTCAACTTGCGCTTGTAAAGGGATTTCCATTGTGTTTCTCCAAACAACCTATGCAGATGCGGCATTCCGACACGTAGATGAACCAAAGATCGTAACCTCACCCCCACTGAATAGAATGCCACAAGTTTTAATTTGACGGCAGAAGAGCAGGTTTTGCCAGAGAAGAAGCTGAGGCAGCTGGCAGGGTGAAGAAAAATAAACTGCCTTTACCTACTTCGCTCTCAATGCCAACCTGACCACCCAGTTTTTCAACAATCCGCAGCACGATTGACAAGCCCAGCCCATGTCCGAGACCGCTGATGTTGCCGATCTGGGTGAACTGTGTGAACAATTGCGCTTGTGCATCTAACGAGAGGCCCAGGCCATTATCCCGCATCCAGTATTGGATCATGCCATTCGGTTGGATCGAAGCGCCTAATTTCACATGTGGTGGTCGCCCTCCATATTTAAGGGCGTTGCTCAAATAGTTAGCCCACACCTCTTCGATCCAGGGTGCGTAGCCGATAGCGTCTGGCCAGAACTCCGGGAGATCGAGTTGAGCCTGGTGTTCCTGGAGCATATGGCTCAAACGATTCTGGACATTTGCTACAACCAAGCTCATATCCATATGCTCAACTGGCGCTTCGGTCTGGCTTACTTTGGCGAAAAGCAACAGGGCATTTATGATGGTGTCCATTTGGTGTACTGCGGATCTAATTTGCCCCAAGTACAGCTTTAATGCCTCGAGGGTTAGGTCGGGGATATTGGTGATCTGATCTGAAGTTATGACCATGACAGCCAAGGGTTCCTTGAGATCGTGGGCAACGGTGGAGGCGTAAGCCCTTAGTTCCTTGTTTTGAGCTTCAAGCTTGGCGATATACTCATATAACAGCATCTTTGAGTGTTGAAGGTCACTATAAGTAGCCTGTTGAATTTGGTCTTCCAGAATCTCGGGTATTTCAGATAACTCCGGCGCGTTCAGGCCAGTTTTTCTGAATAGAAATTCCAGAATCGGTACGTGTTGTTCATAGGATTCCATGGCAGGCATTCCTTGTTGATATCCGATGCTATTTTCAAGAGGCAAGCTAGTTCTCAATCTCAGGTTGATCATGTTGAAATGAATTCCGGCAAAACAACCTTTGAAGAAATCACCACGGGCCAGGATAAAAGAAGACAAGCAGCACGATCAAGATCAGAGCAAGTAGCAAAGTGCATAATTTGTCACTGGAAGTCAGCTTGTGCTCTACTTTCTATGCTATAGCACTTTAATTGGCCAAACGTCTTGAGGTCTCCAACCAATGTATCGATTAAAGTTTATAACAAACACCCGAAAGCCAAATCACCCGGTTAGGGAATTTCTTTCTCCGCCGCTTGGGGGATAGAGCGCCAAAGCCGTTACCCGGCAGCCTGGTAAATCATGATGCGATCACGTCCAGCTTGTTTGGCAACATACATGGCTTTGTCCGCTGATAGGAGTAACTCACTGGCGGTTGCTCCATCCTGCGGGGTCTGGGCTATGCCAGCCGATAAAGTGATGACTCCCAACGCTTGTTCTTCGTGTTGAATTTGGAGTTCTTTGAGAAGTGTACGGATCTGTTCCACCCGTTCCTGTGTATCCACGACGGTCGAATCGGGCATAACCAGAACAAACTCATCGCCTCCATATCGGCATGAGATATCACTTTGGCGCAGATGCCCGCGCAAAACCTCCGCGAATTCTCGTAGAAGGGTGTCGCCTAGACCGTGCCCGAAAGAATCGTTGATTTTTTTGAAATCATCGATATCAAGCATCACGATGCATAATGGCATATTCCGACGATGTGCCATATGCAGCTCGCGGGGCAAGGTCTCATCCAGAAAGCGCCGGTTAAATAGACCTGTTAACGGATCATGGATAGCTTGGTGGCGCAATTCATCACGCAGCTTTAGGTTGGAAAGGGAAAGTTTGATCGTTTCGCCCACTGTCACAGCCAACTGCTGCAAGCGCAGATGCTGCTTGTCTTTGCGGGCGGGATCATCAACCAGACATAATACTCCCAATGTCTCACCCTGAACTGTCAAAGGTAAACATAAGGTGCCAGCCTGGGGTGAATGGATAAAGTGGCGGCAAAGCAAACCAGCCTGTGGGTCGAGCACTTCATGCAATTGTCCGCGCCGCAATGCCCAACAATCATCCAATGCAAAGACTGGCTCAACGATCGTCTCATTTCCCCAGCGTGCTACGACTGCAAACTGCTGATCCCTGGCAGGCAGAACTGCAAGAACCCCATTCTGTCCGGGGAAAATTTCTCCCGCGGTCAGACCAATTACTTTGTAAGCTTCAGCCAACGTCACACAGGATTGGAGCAGAGCATTCATGCGATTAAGCAACTGCATTTCCTGATCACGCCATTGAAGTTCAGCCACCAAGGTCAAGAGTTCAAGATTGGCTGTTTTCGCAAGAACTTCCGCGTGTTTGCGTTCCGTGATATCGCGGATGTTACACTGGATCACCCGCCAGCCATTGACCAGATATACATTGCTCACGAATTCCACCTGTTTACGTTCACCAGCTTTGGTTTCCAGCGGTATATCCTCATAGCGGATGTATTCATTGTTCTGCAACTGCCGCATGGCGTCCTGACTGGCGGCGATGTTCACAACCGGTCCAATCTCCCACAACGCTTTACCCAGCAATTCGGCTTTGGCATAACCTAACATATCTTGCAGGAATGGGTTTACATCGGTAATCCGCCCTGTATCTCCATCTAGAATCAGGATGCCGTCCTTGGCTGTCTCGAAAAGTCGGCGGTAGCGCACCTCCGATTCCTCCAACATAATTCGTTTTCGTTCAGGATCAATATAACCCTTGGGGATCGCAATTCCAGTTGAGGGCTTAGGATTTAATTTATCTTCTATTTCATATTGGGATTTTTTCGGAGCTGACATCATTATCTGTCCACTTTCAAAGTTGCAGGCAGCAGCTGGCGAAAACTAGACCAGCAGACTGCATTGGATAGGTTACGATTGATTATTTGCCATATATATTGAGGGTATAGCTGCCTTGGAGAGTATCCAATTGAACAACCACAAGATAATTGGCGACACCATTGGTGACCAACTTCCACACAGCAAAATGTCCGCTGGGAATATCGCTGGCTTGGCTGTGCATAGTTCCCCATCCGGCTGCAGCGGCTTGTGCGTCATAATAAGCAAGCGTATCCAGCCAGGCGCTATTCGCCGGAAGTCTATATAGATCATAGCTAAATGTTGTAAACCCAACCGACTTGGCTACATCGTTGGCAACTAAATCCCATGCGGCTTCATGCACAGCCTTATTGCCCATGGGTGTGACCGGCATTCCAGAACCGGGGGTAGACGAAGCGATCGAGGCGGCCACTGTGGCAGGAACTACAGTCGCAGTAACACCTGTCACTGGAATAGTGGTTAACGTATTTGCGATAATCTGTTGCGCGGCTGTTATCATAGCATTGGCTGCCGTAGTACTGATCTTCTTGCCTTGTTGCGCCTGGACTTCATTAATAAATGCTCCAAATTCATTGGCAGCCGCAGCGCCCTGACCATTCAAAATCTTTTGCTGAATGGTATCCAGCTTTGCAAGCAAACCATTTTCAGCATTGCCAGTGATATCGCCACTATTCACATATTGGTTAACAAGCGCAATAAGATCTGCAACAGTTCCAGTGAAAGCTGAAGGTGTTACAGAGGTATTCATTTCAGCAGTAGACGTCACAGCCGAACTTGTCTCAGCAGTATTGGTTCCGCTTGGGGAATTAGTGGGCTGTGCTGAGCTACATGCCGCGCTGAAGCTGATGATTGCCAGCATGGCAAGAATGGTATAAATTCGTTTGTTCATTAGATATTCTCTTCTTTCTGGTAGATTTATAGGATTAGCCAACATAGATCGTTGACCGCACACCCATACTACAACACAAACATCCCCACTACATCCTTCGGCTGGGGTGTTTGTATCTAAGCCGCTTGGGGGAGAGGAAATTTGGATCCAGCAGACATATGAATGCTTTTACAGGTCGTGAAAGTGCAAGTAAACAGCCCGGAAAATATTTTCCGGGCTGTTTACTTGTTTTCTTCAACTTCAAGCAGAGCTTACTTGGCAACCACAGTCACGTTCATCGTCAGGATACAAAGCGTATTCGTACCCGCAACGATCGCCCATTTGGTGTCGTAGCTGCCAGGTGCGGCTGGCGCAATCATATCCACAACAATGTTTCCACTTGCACCATCTTTGATGGTTTCAGTGAAGTCGTAAATATCCTTCTCGCGCATCTTCGTACCGCTGACAAACTTATAATCTACAGAATCTGATGCCCAATCTTTGCCGCTGATATTTTTGACCGTCCAGACTGCATCGAAATTACTGTTCACTGTAATTGCATTCAGAGGCGCAGCAATTGTCACTGCGCAAAAGTCGCCGGAAGGTTGCACCGTAGCAACTGTGCCAGCTTGACCGGTAAGGGTTGTAATGCCAACCCAAATGGTCTGACCAAATAATCGACCACTGGCATTTTGCATCTGCCAAAAGCCCTGGTATGTTAAAGCCGTGAGTGGAGCAACCAGGTTTACACTCAGATCAATAGTTTGACCGGGAAGGACATTCGCCGGAACATTGATCGGCTGACCGTTCATTTGGGCAGCAGCCACATTCCCATAAGCGAACGCCAATTTGTAACTCGGTGTCCAAGTACAGGTGCCCGTGTTTTGCACACGCCAGGTTTTGATAAACCCATCGCCGGGCTTGATAAACGGAGGATTTTTCATATTATTATCGCCAAAAGTTACATCCGCGACGAACTTCATTCCATCCCAACATGCAGGCGGCGTTACCGTAGAGACCAGCGGAAATGGTGTGGCGGTGGATAGTGTAGGCGGAGTTATTGTAGGCAGAACTCCGTTTGCATCGGTCTCTATATATTGTTGAATAAGACCCAGAATTGTCCCATCCGTGAGCATGTCACCCATCACCCGGTCGATCTCGGCTTTTAATCGAGGTGTTCCCGGCCGCATTGCAATCGCCAGGTTTTGCTCATCGAACTTATCGCCAACCGTATGTAAATCTTGTTGAGTAGCATAATAGCTCGCGGTTGCCTGACCGAGGACTACCACGTCAACTCGTTTTTCAAGCAGGTCGCGCACAGCTTCATCGGCTTGCCGGTAGCTTAATAATTTTTCCGACTTCATCAGCCCGGTGTCAACTAGCAAAGTTTGCGCCATGTTCTCATAAGTGGTTCCGCGCTGCACACCTACTCGATAACCAGCCAGTTGATTAAAATTGGTGATGGTATTTATACCCGAGTCACTTCTGGCTAGGACAGCAGTTTGGTTAACGTAGTAGATCGGTGAAAATGACATGAGGGCGCTGCGTTCGGGAGTGATCGAGATGGCTGCTACAGCCAGGTCAATCTGATTGATCTGTAAAGCGCCCGGCAATCCTTCAAATGCGAAATTCTGGATCTCGACCGGCAGATTCAAACGACGCCCAACTTCCTCGATCAGAGCGATATCAAAACCAACAACCTTAAAGTTGGGATCGACAGAAGAAAAAGGCGGGTAATCCCAGGATGTACCGACTACAATTTTCTGGTTTGCCACGATACGATCCCAAACATCATCACTCTGCGGCGCAACCAACGTTGCACTTGTCACCGGAGTTACACTTGGTTCAGGCGTGGCACTCGCCCCAGTCACCGGGATGGATAAAGGCGGGTTCGATGCAGCGCATGCTCCAAGGAACAGACTCATAATAACCAACACAGGCAGAATTCTTCCAAACATTTTTTTCATATATACTCCTTAATCTATTTTGTTTCTTCTCTAGGGATATTCGACAATGCATTAACATCAGGCTATCTCAAGCCAGAATGCCAACCGTAGATTTATCATAGAACAAACACTCCCCAGCCGCATCCATCGGCTGGGGAGTGTTTGTCTCCATCATTTGGGGGAGAAATGTCATTTAATCACGGGTGGGTTTGAACACTCGCACGAACCTTCGCCGCGATCTGACGATCGGTCATTTTATCAGTGGTTTCAACGGCAAGAATGTGGGCTTTGAGTCCGGCGTGCTCAAGACGCTTTTCCAACTCACCTTTAGCTTCGCCGGGACCAAAGATTAGAATGGAATCAACGTCCCGAAGTACTGCGATGACTTCATCGTAATAACCATTGAGGTGGTTTCCAAATTGACGGTCACGCGCATCCTCACCTGCCCCACCCTGGGCGATTTCGCCTGCGAATCGAACATGTTTCTCCATACTCGATGTAATGGTTTTTATTTCTTCCTCTTCATCTGCAATCGTCACAATCACAGCCTTCCGATGATCAATCCATAAACCTGCTTGTTTATTCATGAGATATAGCCTTTCTCGTTTTGAATATGGGAAGTACACGTTTCAGGATCAATGAGTTTTCCTGAAATCGATAAAGCCTTGCTGTACATCGACCGAGGTTAACTGCACCTTGATCTGGTCACCGACATCCAGGTTGTCGAAGCCCTGTACCAATTTACCTTCCACTGGCACACGGAGCAACCGCACCCAAACACCTTTCTCGGAGGCGCCGGTAACAAACGCATCAAATTGCTCTCCGATCCTTGATTCAAGTAACAATGCAGCCGCAGACTTTTCCACGCGGCGTTCGACTTTTTTCACCGCATCTTCAGCTTCGGTACAATGTGTCGCCAGCGCATCCAGTTCAGCTTTGCTGTAAGGCGCGGGCTTTCCATCCAGAGCGGTTTTCAACAAGCGCTGCGTAAGCAGATCAGCATAGCGACGATTTGGAGCTGTGGAGTGACCATAATCTTTGACCGCCAGCCCAAAGTGACCTGGGGCATCTCCTTCAGGTAGTTCCGCGATATATTCTCCGTTACCGAGAAGCTTGATGACTGCCAGGGATAGATCAGGGAAGCGCAGCGGATCCGCGGCTTTTTGCTTAATAAGAAATTCTTCCAGTGCCTTCGAATCAGGATCAGCCGGAAGCTGAACCTGGTGCTCCTGGGCAATCTCAACGATCCGCTCCCATCTTTTTGGGATGCGCACCACGCGACGGATCGAGGGGCAGCCATGCGTTGAGAGATAGCGCGCCGTGACACCGTTGGCAGCGATCATGAAATCCTCAATAATTTCCTTCGCGCGATTCTTTTCATCAACTTCGAGCGAGCGGATTTGATCGCCATCAAATACCGGCTTCGCTTCAATGGTTTCCAGGCTAAGCGCCCCATGCAGATGACGGAAAGCCTTCATTCTTTGGGTGACCTGATCCTGTATCCGTAAGTTTTCAGCCAGCCCCGGCACGGCCGGGATCTTTTCGGGGATAGCCCCTTTCTTATCCAGCCAGGCGGCGACACTGTTATAAGCCAATTGTGCATGATTATGCACCCAGGCGCTGTAGATATTTGACTTCTGCAGAGTCCCATCTGCGCCGATCTCCATTTCAACCACAATGGCAATCCGATCACGGTCGGGATTCAGGGAGGTGACATCGGTGGAGATTTTTTCAGGCAGCATCGGGAAGATCTCAGCCGCGGTATAAACCGAAGTAGTATTCGTGCGCGCATGTTCATCAAGCGCCGAACCATTTTTAACTACGGAATCTACATCTGCAATAGCAACCAGAATTTTGACAACTCCATTTGGCAGCGTCTCGGCCACAGTTAGCTGATCCAGATCACGCGAGTCGTCATTATCAATGGAAGCCCACAGTAGACTGCGCTTGTCCACGGCAGTATTGTTAGCGCCCAGCGTGGAAAGTTGAATCTGCCCCAACTCGGCGAGGGCTTGGTTGGAAAAATCCGGAAGCAAGCCTCGCTCCAGCATGGCTCGATGGGCGATGCTTTTTAAAATAGCGCGATGGCTATGATTGTCGGGTTGCCAGGTCTTCATTTGTTTTTTTTCTTTTTGCTGCATGTTGATCTCCATATCAGTTACGCTGTGCCAGCATTTTGTTGGGCTGGTTTCTTATCTGCTTCACTGCGCGGTTTGGATAGAAAGATACGGATACCGTCCCGCTCATCCATCACATAGGCGCTGACGGGATATCGAAGCACGATGATCGTCATCCACAGATCTCCGATCGCCCCACTTGCATTGATCACGCCACAAAGCGCGCAGAAAGCCACCCAGGCAGTGCCACCCATCAGCCACATTCCCAAAACAGACAGGCTGCTCAAGGCGATGAGCGGCGCGAGCGCTATTTGCAAATAACTATTACGCTGGTAGGCAAACCCGGGAGTTGTGGCGTAAAACATCGCCTGCTTCCATAAGATGCCGTAGCTGGGTTTCGCCCCAAATATCTTCATAACCAAACCGTGCGTAAGCTCATGAAAAACCAGCGTAAGTAAAATCCCGCCCAAAGCTATGCCGGATTCAACCAGCCCAAATTGAATGCGTGACGGCAGCCTTCCCAGGCTGATTGCCATTTGCAAAAAAATCAATCCAAGTATGATAAATAGGGGTATTGAAAGAACTTGCAAGATGATCACCCGAACGGGGTTTTCTGTGATTGTCCAATGCAGAACTTCTTGATAATCGTCGGGCAAGGTTCCTAGACTGTAGGCAAGCTTATTATGTTCCATCATCAATATCCTAGCTCAGCTTCTTGAGTTGCTGAGCGCTTCGGTGCTTTAGATTTGAGGTTGGTTCGGCAACTTGGTTCGCGGCCGGCTGAATTCACTGAGGGTCCGTAAAAAGCTGATCACATCATCCCGGCCGAGTATGCCCAGAATTTGATCTGCCTGCATGACCGGTAATTGATTGACACCATCCCGGTCCATTTCACCGAGAGCGTCAACCAATTCGATTTCGGGTCTGATCCATTTCATTTGGGCAACTGGGATCATCGCCTGTGCAACAGTTGTAGTTTGCCAGTCAGATTCTGGAATAGCTTTGATGTTGTGCAATGTCAGCAAGCCGATAACCTGCTCAGCCTGTTTGACCATGAAGGCACGTTGACCGTTTCCCAGGATATGGGTCTTGATCAGTTGCGCAAGGGTCATGTCTGGTAAAACCGAGGTATAGTCACGACGCATGGCGTCTGCGACATGATGACCATCCAATACATCATGGAGGGTTTGTTGTTGAAGCTGTGAGGCAGCAGCACTTTCCAGGAACCAACCGATGAAAGCGATCCATAAGCCATTTCCAAAGTTGCCGCTGAACATTTGCCATACACCCAAAACTATAAAGAAATAAGCGATGAAGCGTCCTACCGTGGCAGCGATGAGCGTGGCGCGGCGCAGACTATGCATGCTTCCCCAAAGAATGGCGCGAAAGACTCGACCGCCATCCAATGGAAAACCGGGTATCAAATTGAATAAACCGAGCGTACCGTTGATATACGCCAAATATTCTGCCAACGCCAATAACGGAGTGAATGCTCTCACCAAAGGTTGCAGCAGACTAAAGAAAATTGCCAGGGCAAAACTCACTACCGGACCGGCAATGGCAATCCAAAATTCTGCGCGAGCGCTCGGTGGTTCAGCGCCGATTTGAGCCACACCGCCAAAGATAAAAAGTGTGATGTTGCGGACGGGAATCTTATAACGCAGCGCCACGAACGAATGTCCCAGCTCGTGGAGCAGGACACTGCCGAACATGAAAATAACCGTTGCGGCACCCACGATCCAATATTGAGTTGGCGACCAATTTTTGAATTCAGCCGGATAATAGCTGGTAGCCAACGACCAAGTCAACAAAGCGAAAATCAAAAACCACGAATAATCCAATCCAATTGGAATTCCGAGAAGGCGCCCCAAAGATATTGTATTTCGTTTCATTTTAGATCTACCTATTTACCAGGGTCAGGCTGTTTACGGATACAGATACATCCCAAGCCGATAGCCCATCCAGGCAATTGCCAATCCACCCAGTGGGTCAGCCAGATGATGTTGACGCGTGAACAATGTTGAAAGAGCAACGACGATCACGATGCCAGTCCAAAGCCACGGATAGCTGGGATATAAACGATTCAGGAACATGCAAATTAAAGATGTCTGATAGACATGTCCACTGGGAAAGGCATTGTACAGGCCATCGTTTCGATAGACTATTTCTAAAACCCGCATCGTCCAGTTACCTTTGGCAAGGACTGGACGTTTAACGTAGGTTGGAAAGAAATAATAAACCAGGGTCGCAGAGAATAAAACGAATAAGCAGGCGCTGACGAAGGAACGAAAGAGCTGCGTATCCATTTTCCAAACTGCCCAAATTAAGCCAAATACCCAAAACGGCAGGCATAGCAGATAGGGAACCACCCACACGGGCCAGAGCGGGATCCATGCATCCAGCCGTGTGGATAGGTTGAACCCGCCAGTTAATTTTCGGTTAAGCGGGAAATACAAGCAAGCCAGGCACACCACAAGTATCATCATTCCAAGTCGAAATACCATATTTTTGCCTTTGATTAGCTGATGATTGTTCCCAGGCTTGCTTGTATATCTAATTGACTAATTCCTCAATGGCTTTGCAACTCCGTTCGAGGCTGACAATTTGGGCAGTGCCGCTTACTAGCCGCGGCGACCACTCAACAGGTTAAGCACAATCACGATCACTGCCAACACCAACAGAATATGTACCAAGTTGCCACCGATGCCTCCAATGAGGCCCAACAACCAAAGAACCACGAGCACGACTACAATTGTCCATAACATGGGAACACTCTCCTTCGTTTCAAATAGGTTGAAAATTTTGTCGAGTTCAGCGCAAGCCCTGGCAACTGTGTAAACGATCAGGTGCCTGGGCTATGACAAAAGAAACTCGTATCATGAATTAATCTTATAATAAATATTCCCCAGCCACATCCTGCAGCCGGGGAATATTGTTCTCCATCACTTGGGGGAGAACATTGAAAGTCTCGAAATTACTTCTGGGACTTAGGCGGTTAAGCGCGCTCTTGAACTGCCTCTGAACAAGAAGGTCAGCACAAATCCGGCTACAAAACCGCCAACATGTGCCATGAATGCCACACCGCCGGTATCGGAAGTATTCGTTATGGAACCAATGCTGCTAAAGAGCTGCAGAACGAACCAAAGCCCGATCACGATCAAAGCAGGGACGGGGATTATTCTCTGCCCTTGCAGGACACTGACGCGCGCTTGTGGGAATAATAAAATATACGAGCCCAATACACCTGCGATCGCTCCCGAGGCACCCAGGTTTGGAACATTCGAGTCCAGGCTGAATGCCAATTGTGCGGCGGTGGCTGCCAGCCCACACACCAAATAGAAGATCAAGAACTTGACCGGACCGAAACGATCTTCCACATTGTCGCCGAAGATCCACAGGTACAACATGTTGCCGCCCAAATGGAGCCAGCCCGCATGCATGAACATGGAAGTGAACAACGTTAGAAAACCAGCGGCTGGGTTGGCAAGAAAACGATTGGGAACGAATGCCCATTTCATGATGAAAGCATCCCCGCCGCTCATCTCCACGAAGAAGAACAGGACATTTAGAGCGATCAAAATATAAGTGACTATTGGAACCGTTCGACGAGCACTATCATCATCACCGATTGGGAACATGGGGACAATCTCCTTTAAATACATTTACGATTGGACTTATATCAGTCTATAACAAAAACTCCCCAGCCACATCCATCGGCTGGGGAGTTTGAAACTAGTCCACCTGGGGGATGATCAGGGGCCCGTCACGGGGGGGGGACGATTCCGCTGCGCAGCGCAAGGGTAACAGCTTCGGTGCGGCTGGCAACGCCTAATTTGGATAGAATGTGACTTACATGGGTTTTGATCGTAGATGGGCTGACGGTCAATCTCCCAGCGATCTGGGTATTGTTTAGGCCCTCGATCATCAGAAGCAGAACTTCATGCTCACGCTCCGTCAAGTCGAGACCGGGAACAGGCGGCAGATTGGTATTCAGAACGAGAGATTGAGCAGCTTCGGGTGAGAGTGTGGCGCGGCCCGCATGCGCTGCGCGGATGGCTCGCACCAGATCGTCGGCTGTGACATCCTTCAGTAAATAGCCGATCGCACCCGCTGCCAGGGCGTCCTTGACCATCTTCCCTTCTTTGAAGCTGGAGAGCGCAATGACTTGTATTTGCGGAAACTGCTGGCGAATGGCACGCGTCGCTGTCACGCCATCCATTTCTGGCATAGCCATATCCATCAAGATCACATCCGGCTGGGCTTTCGCGCAGAGTTGAATGGCAGCTACGCCGCTATCCGCTTCACCCACCAATTTCATATCATCAAAGACCTTCAAGAACGTCGCCAAGCCCTGACGAACCATGGTATGGTCATCAACGAGCATAATGCGAATGAGCTGAGATAGGTTGAGCGTCATAAGTTCTCCTTGGGTGGTGGTGGAGGTGTCCAACGCATGACGAGTTCGGTGCCATGACCAATTCGACTTGTGATCGACAACAGCGCATCCACTTCTTCAGCTCGTTCATGCATGATGCCCAAGCCATAGTGACCTGTAAAGGTTTCATCAGAGTCGAAGCCACGACCATTATCACGAATATGCATGACCAGGTCTGCATCTTCATACTTGACATCGATATCAACCTGCTTGGCTTTGGAATGTTTGGCGACGTTACTTAATGCTTCCTGACAGACGCGATAGAAAGCCACTTGTGCTTCAGGAGGCAGGGTAATCTCATTCGCGACTTTCACTACGACCGGAATGTTGATCCGACCCGAGAGGGCATTCCCCAACAAATGCAGGAGGTCGCCCAGATCGGTATCGGTGATCGAAGAGGGCCGCAGCTCAGCCAACAGCGCGCGCATTTCGGCTTGGGCAGCGCGCGTCAAGCGGCGTAGATCATCCAATGATTTGCGCGCCTCAGCCTGATCGCGGTCCCATAAACGCGGGAGTACATCAGCGATCAAACCGGCAGAGAAAAGCGATTGGTTGACGGCATCGTGCAGGTTTTGGGCGAGTCGTTGGCGTTCCTGCAACACGGCTAGTGCCTGAGCATGTTCATATAGTTCCGTGTTGACCATGGCGATAGCAGCCTGGTTTGCAACAGTCAATGCCAGGTTGGCATGATGCGCCGTGAAATAATTCAATTCACTATGCGCGAGTCCGACACTGCCGATGACACGATCCTTCACAGCCACAGGGACCCACATCCATGCTTGCACCCCAGTCAACAGTGTGTCGGTATGGTTATCGAGAAGTGATCGCAGAAATTCTGCAGCCGGGTCAGAACTCCAGACATCGGGGATGCGATTAGGCTCGTGCTCGTTGAAAAGCTTCAACAAGGTATCAGGACCATTCAGTCGTATACGGAAAGGTACGTTCGCCTCCATCTTTTGCGACCCACGTACAGCTAAGGCAACCATGCCTGTTTCATCAAGCACGAACAGTTCAGCATGAGTGTATTCGATCAATACCCGTAATTGATCAAGGATCAAACCCGGCTTGAGTTCCAACGCAGAGGCGAGCGTCTGAGAGATCTCCAATAGTGTGGCTTGCTCACGTGTATGAAGTTCCGCCCGCTCGTAGAGCCAACGTTCGGCATCGATGCGCTCGCTGACATCACGGACAACGCTGAGGAGGCAGGGCCGCGCCTGAAATGGGAAGAATGTTCTGCGCACGTCGACATAGAACGATGAACCGTCCTTATGCAAATGTACCGCAGGGACCTCGGACTTGCTTCCCAATTGAGCATCATTGGCGGCGTCGATGAACATGCGCTGGCTATCGGGGTGAATATATTTTATCAGGTGCAAGCCAATGAATTCAGCGCGGGTATAACCATGCATCGCAATTGCGGCCGGGTTGGCATCCACCACGCAACCGGTTTCTACGTCACTGATGATCATTCCATCACTGGCAGCTTCAAAGATGATACGGTATTGTTGTTCTTTTTCTTCCTTGCTTAATTTGGAGCGCGGCTTTTTATTCACGATGACACCTTTTTGCCAAGTTCAATGGCTTGCAGGCGGTGTATCTCAGCCAGCACATCTTCCGGTTTGGTTTCCATTTCAAGGTCCGCCAGATCACTGTTCTGGTGATCTACAATTCCCAATTTTTCCTGGATAATATCCAGCATCTGTAACACGCGGGTCAGTTCATGTTCGGTCAGCAGTCCAATATGTAGATCAAGGTCGGCGCGGCGTTCGGTCTCTTCGCCGAGGCGGTTCTGGCTGATCAACACAAAGGTGGAAAGAAAAATCGCTTCCAGTGAAACGATCATGGTCAGAAGCCCATACGGGAACGGGTCGAACGCCTGCAGACCGAACCAGCCGGTGTTGAGCAGGATCCAAATCCCAAACCAGACGATATGCACATACGCAAAGATCATCCGTCCCGAAAAGGACGTGATGGCATCGGCGATCCGGCTCTGCATATTCCGCTCGTGCGCGGCTTTGGTGCGGAGATGGATGATCGTGCGGATGTTGCGCTCGATCACTTTACTCAGCGCCGGATTATCCTTCTCCGGCGCCCCCTGCTCCTTGGGCTGATTCAGCTGCATTAGGTTACGTCCTTTCACTTACCTTCAATAAATCCCCGTCTTTCTTCCATATTTATTCTACTCTATATTCCCCTTCTCCGATGAAGCGAATCTCATTTACAACCGAGTTCACCATCGGCAATCTCTACCCGCCACCCATTTCCTGCAGATTACTTGCGGGTACGCTCTGTGCGCAGTTGCTGGAGGCAACGGGTTTGTCTTGATAAACAAAAATCGACGGTAAACGAGGGCGCTATGATCCTGTCTCACAACCCCAGGAGACTGAGATATAATGTCACTTTCTAATCATTAGAAAGGCTAACTAATTATGTCAAAGCTGCTCGATACGGTTGCCCAGGAACTAATGGACACCGCCCCCCAGATCGTTCAAACCATTCGCGTGGAAATGCGCCGCGGGCGTGGTTCGGATATTTCGATTCCCCAATTCCGCGCCATGCGCTTCATTCAAGTCAACCCGGATCTGTCCTTATCCCATCTGGCGGAACACCTGGGGCTGACACTGCCCTCCGTCTCCAAGCTGGTGGATGGCTTGGTGAAACAAAAACTGATCACCCGCAAAGCCTCCACCGCCGACCGGCGGAAACTCACTTTGATATTGACACAAGCTGGTGCATTGATCGTCGATTCGGCACGGGCAGACGCGCGTGTCAATTTGGCACAAAAGTTGAAAGACCTTTCTGAGGTTGATCTAAAAACCATTTCACAAGCCATGCAGCTTTTACGTCCAATCTTTGTCACACAGAGCAAGTAATCTTTTAGGAGTATTGAGAGTATGAAGAATTCCCTAGTTGAGCAACCTATCGAGCAGGTTCTGACTGTGCCCCCGGCTGCCAACTCAACGTTTGCCGCCATGCGCCATCGTAATTTCCAACTCTATTTCGGCGGGCAGTTAATTTCCAATATCGGCACATGGATGCAGATCATCGCGCAAGGCTGGGTGGTCTATCAGATCGGTCATTCAGCCTTGACTTTGGGATTGGTTGCCTTCGCTTCGGCAATCCCGGTATTGATCATCTCGCCCTGGGCGGGTGTGATCGTCGATCGCGTCTCACGCCGTAACCTGCTCATCATGACCCAGACCGGCGCCATGCTGCTGGCTTTTAGCATGGCTGCATTAACCTTCACCGGCGTTATCAAGGAATGGCATGTGATCGTGCTGGCGGCTTTATTGGGCGTGGTCAATGCCTTCGACGCTCCGGGACGTCAGGCATTTGTCCCTGAAATGGTCGGGAAAGAAGATCTGCCCAACGCCATTGCTTTGACTTCCATGATGTTCAACAGCGCGCGCGTCATCGGTCCAGCCATTGCCGGGTTGATCCTGGCGGCTGTCGGCGCCGCCTGGTGTTTCACACTGAATGGGGTTTCATATCTCGCAGTCATCCTCGGCTTGTGGTTAATGAGACTGCCCCCCCATCCAAAAACCCAGCACATGAATTCGCCCTGGCAGCAATTGATCAGCGGTCTCCAATACGCAGCCGGTAATCGCGAAATCTCTGGCTTGATCCTGCTGTCGCTGGTGTTCAGCATTTTTGGAATTTCCTATGCCACGATCCTACCGGCATTTGTCGAGCGCACCCTGCACCAGGGCGCGCTGGCATATGGCTGGGTGAATACAGCGACCGGGCTGGGCGCCATCACTGGCGCATTTCTGTTGGCACATCGAGTCAGCAATGGTCGGCGCGGAAAATGGCTGGTCATAACCAACATTGCTTTCCCGCTGATACTTATCGACTTTTCTTTCACATCCGCATATTTGCCTTCGCTTTTACTGGCATACGGCTTGGGCGTCGGTTTTATGGTGCAGTTCACCACCATCAACACACTGCTGCAAACGCGCGTAGAAGACGAATTTCGTGGACGGGTCATGGGGCTTTACACAATTACCTTCTTTGGTTTCGCTCCATTTGGAAATTTATTAATCGGCTTCCTCGGCGAAAAACTGGGACTGGGAATTGCTATGACCATTTTCGCCATCTGCTCGCTGATCCTTTCACGATTGGTTTTAGCGAAAACCCCCGAAGTGCAGAAATTATATTAATCCACATCAGGAAAAATTATGATCCATATTCGAAAATTGTTGTATTTTGTCAAACCGTATTGGCGGCGCAGTTTAGTTTCACTGATATTTTTGATCGCTGTGATCTTCATCGATTTGACCATCCCGCGCCTGATCCAGCGCATCATTGACCAGGGCATTAATGGCAAGAATATGCAGGTGGTCATCAACACGACCATCATCATGCTGGTCATCTCCGTATTGCAGACTCTATTTGCACTGGCAAACAACCTTTTCTCCATTCAAGTCGGCGAGAGCGTGGCGCGTGACTTGCGCGAGGCACTCTTTCTCAAGATCCAGTCCTTTTCGTTTGGGAATCTCGATCATCTCAACACGGGACAATTGATGGTACGCCTCTCCAGTGATACCACCGCGTTTCAACGCATGGTACAAGTCTCGTTGCGGATCGGTACGCGTGCGCCACTGTTGATGATCGGCAGTCTTATTTTGATGTTCGTCACGGATAGTCAATTGGCGTTGAAGGTCTTGCCGGTTCTCCTGGCGACAACGGTAGTTATTGTATTTTTCGTCTCGCGCATGGGACCGTTGTACATGACCGTCCAAAAGAAACTGGACCGGCTCAATACGGTCTTGCAGGAAAATATCGCGGGCGTGCGCTTGGTCAAGGCTTTTGTGCGGGAAGCGCATGAAGGCAGCCGGTTTGCAGTCGTGAATGAAGAGTACGCCGACCGCAATACACATGTGATGCGCTTCATGGCGACTCTCTCCCCGGCTATGAGCATCTTCGTCAATATCGGCATTGTGATCGTGATCTGGGCTGGCGGGATCCAATCTGCCAAAGGCGATGTATCGGTTGGGCAGATCGTGGCGTTCATCAATTATCTGCACACAACAATGGGACCGCTGGGGATCATGGTCATGCTAGCGAACGTTGTAGCGGCGGCGACTGCTTCATCGGAACGCATCAACGAAGTGTTGGATACAGCCCCCGAAGTGGAGGATATATCTCAACCGCAGAGTCTGCCGGAGGGGCGCGCGCAGCGGGTCAGCTTTGAGGGCGTGGACTTTCACTTTAACGGGACCAACAACGAGCTTGTCTTGAGCGGCGTGGATCTAGTCGCAGAGCCGGGTCAGACAGTCGCCATCCTCGGAGCAACGGGCGCAGGTAAATCATCCATCGTCAATCTGGTGCCGCGCTTTTATGATGTGGCGGCGGGAAAAATCACATGGAACGGAATGGATATCAGCCAGGTGAAACAAAGTGACTTGTTGATGAAGGTGGGCATTGTGCCACAGGAGACCGTGCTGTTTTCTGGCACAGTGCGGGATAACATTCGCTATGGAAAGCCCGAAGCGAGCGAGGCGGAAGTGATCGCCGTGGCGAAAGCGGCGCAGGCGCATGACTTTATCAGCCATCTTGCAAATGGCTATGATACGCGCGTGGAAGAACGCGGCGTGAATCTTTCAGGCGGACAAAAACAACGCATCGCAATTGCGCGGGCGCTGATGCTGCGACCTGCGATTCTGATCCTCGACGACTCCACGAGTTCAGTGGATGTGGAAACTGAAACAAAAATTCAAGATGCCATGAAAGCCTGGCTGCAAGACAGCACAAGTTTTGTCGTGGCGCAGCGCATCAGTACGGTGCTGCATGCCGATAAAATTGTTGTCATTGATGAAGGCAAGATCGTGGCACAAGGTACACACGGTGAGTTGATGCAATCAAGCCCCGTGTATCAGGAAATTTACGCTTCGCAATTGGGCGACGGCGTAAAACTGGAGGCGGAATGAGCAACGTATCCTCACCGCCTCCTTCTTCCACGACCAATATCCGCGCCGCCATGGGGCGCGGTCCCATGCAGCCCGGAAAAATTGAAAAAGCCAAAGACCCGCGTCACGCCCTGACGCGGCTGACCCTGTATCTCAGCTCGTACAAAAGCACGCTGGCATTGGTCATGGTTTTTGTGCTGGCATATATTTCACTTGGATTACTGGAACCGTACCTGATCGGGCGCGGCATCGATCAATTCATCTCAACAAAAACAACCAATGGCTTGCCGCAGCTTGCGCTTCTGCTGTTGGCCGCCTATATCTTTGATAATGGCTTCCAAGCCGCGTCCAGTTGGTTGATGGCGCGTATCTCACAAGATGCGCTGCGTCGTTTGCGCCGTGATCTCTTTGAGCATCTGCAAAAACTTTCCATCCATTTCTTCGATAATCACACCGCCGGTGAATTGATGAGCCGTCTCACCAACGACATCGAAGCCATCAATCAAGCCGTTTCGCAAAATGTGATCTCGCTGGTGGCAAGTGTGCTTTCGCTCGTCGGCATTATCATCGCCATGTTCGTGCTCAACAAGTGGCTGGCGCTCGCGGCGTTGCTCGTGGTCCCTATTATGTTCTGGTTCACGCAATTCATCGCGCGTTATACCCGCAAAGGTTTCCGCGATTTGCAAAAGGAACTCGGCGAGATCAACGGCGTGATGGAAGAGTCCATCAGCGGTCAGCGCGTGGTCAAAGCCTTTCGCCGCAGTGAAACCGCCATTGAGCGTTTCCGCGTTAGCAACCAAAAGGTCTATGCGGCGGGCGTGTATGCCAACACGTATGCGCTCATGCTCATGCCGCTCACCAATGTGCTTGGCAATTTCTTCGTCATTGTCCTTGTGGGTCTCGGCGGATATTTGGCACTGCAAGATCTTGTCACGGTCGGCATGATCGCGACCTTCATCGCGTATGCTCAAAACTTCATCCAGCCTTTGCGTCAACTTGCGAACATGTACAACTCGATCCAAGCCGCGCTCGCCGGTGCAGAACGCGTCTTCGAGATCATCGATACGTCAGCGGAGGTAGACCACGCCTCCGACTCACCCCTGCCTGTTCCCGTCCGAGGCGAAGTTAACTTCACTGACGTCTCTTTCGGCTATAACCCCGACCAGCTCATCATCAAGAATATGACTCTCGAAGCCAAGGCTGGTCAGACCATCGCCCTCGTTGGTCCCACTGGCGCAGGCAAAACCACCATCATCAACTTATTGACTCGTTTCTACGAGATCAACAGCGGCAGCATCACCATTGATGGGCACGATATCCGCGACATCTCCAAAGATGACCTACGTCAAAAACTGGGCATCGTTTTACAAGACACCTTTCTCTTCGCCGACACTGTCATGGAAAACATCCGCTACGGACGCCTCGACGCTACCGACGAAGAATGTATCGAAGCCGCCAAACTCGCCGATGCCGACCATTTCATCCAGCAAATGCCACAGGGCTACCAGACCAAACTCTCGGAGCGTGCCAGCAACCTCAGCCAGGGACAGCGCCAACTCATGTCCATTGCCCGCGCCGTGCTCTCAGACCCAAGCATCCTCATTCTCGACGAAGCCACCTCCAGCGTGGACACGCGCACCGAAGCCCGCATCCAGAAATCATTATTACGCCTCATGCAAGGACGCACCAGCTTCGTCATCGCCCACCGCCTGTCCACGATCCGCGATGCGGATAACGTCATCGTCATCAAAGATGGCGAGATCGTTGAGCAAGGCACGCATCAGCAATTGTTAGAGGCGAAGGGCTTCTTCCACAAGTTGTATATGAGTCAGTTTAAGGGACTCGCGATTTAGAAAATCAAGTTGATAATACGAAACATCCCGAAGGCTATAACCTTCGGGATGTTTCGTACAAAGTTAAATACTGTTTGGTAAGTTACGAGAGACTGCCAAGCCGCGCGATCTCATCACCCGTCAGCTTAAACTTCATCGCACCGGCGCTTTCCTCCGCCTGACTGACTTTTGTCACACCGGGAATGGTCACAACACTATCAACCTGCGAGTTGATCACCCAATTCAAGGCGACCTGAGCTGCGGTAGCGTTGTATTTAACTGCGACCTCTTCAAGCGCAGAGACTAGTGGTCTGCTCCGTTCGATCCCACGCTGCAATCTTGCACGCCAGAGCGCAGACTTACCCGCCAGCAATTCAGGATTCTTATGGTACTTGCCTGTCAGCAATCCCGATTCAAGCGGGGTGTAGGCAATAATCGTTACACCTAGTTCCTTTGCAGTTTCCAGAATGCCATTCTTCTCGATCCGCCGATCAAGCAGACTATAACGGACCTGGTTTACAGCCAGCGGTAAACCCTGCTTCTGCAGTTGACGATGTGCCCGGCGCATTTTTCCAGAATTGAAGTTACTGACGCCCACCGAACGGATCTTGTCCGCTTTCACCAGCTTCGCCATCTCGTCCATTTCAGCTTCTGGTGAAGAAAAGCTCATCGGCTGATGCACCATATAATTGCTGATGCTGTAGCCGTTCAAAAAACGCAGACGATCATCAATGGTTCTAGGTATATTGCGCGCAGTACGGAATAAGGGCCACCATTTGGTAGCCACAACAACATCCTCATCTTTTTTACCAGCAGCTTTCAACGCAGCCGCCAGAGTTGCTTCTGAGACACCCGCCCCATAGAGTTCAGCTGTATCGAACCAATTGATCCCACCATCCAAGCCAGCCTTTACCGTTGCGTTTTTTATTTCCTGATCGATCACAGGAAACGCAGAACCCATCAACCCACCCCCGCCCGCAAACTCCATCATCCCCAAACCAATAGGCGTAACTTCGATATTTGTTTTCCCAAGCGTACGTTTTGACACCTGCACATTCGACGACATAGAGAATCCTTTTCAGAGATTAGTTGTGTTATTTAAAGCAAAATACCACAGATGATTATATACCTTTTGAGCTTATCGATTCAGCATTCCTAATGCCGCTTGGTTATTCAGCCTTACGCTATAATCAAATAAAGGCAACCATTACAGGTAATCATGAACAAACTCTCCACATCCACATCTCCTTACCTTCTCCAACACGCCCACAACCCCGTAGACTGGCATCTTTGGGGCGAAGAAGCATTGGCAAAAGCGAAGGCAGAAAACAAACCGATCTTCTTATCCATAGGTTACGCTGCATGCCACTGGTGCCATGTCATGAGTCACGAGTCGTTTGAAGACGATGAAGTCGCTGCATTCATGAATGAGCACTACATCAACATCAAAGTTGATCGCGAGGAACGTCCAGACCTCGATGCGATTTATATGCAGGCCACGGTTGCGATGACAGGTTCTGGCGGCTGGCCCATGTCTGTGTTTCTCACGCCTGATCTCAAACCATTTTATGCAGGCACGTACTTCCCGCCTGTGCCGCGTTACAACATGCCATCCTTTCGAGATGTGCTCGCAGGCATTGCCAACACCTGGCAGAAGCAGCCAGACGAAGCTACCCGTGTTGGCGATGAGGTCGCAGCTCATTTACAACAGACCTTGAGCGTAAATGCCCAATCCGATTTGGGATTCACGTCGGCGCATCTCGGGGCGGCGGTGAAGTCCCTGCTGGATGCGTATGATTGGAACAACGGCGGTTGGGGCGCTGCGCCTAAATTTCCGCAACCCATGACGATCGAGTTTTTATTACGTAAACATATTCGCGCTGAGCGGAGACGAAGCGATAGCAGAGGAGCAGACGAAGCGAAGGGTCCTTCGTCTGCGGATTTCGCATCGAGCGCTCAATCCTCCGCTCAGGACGAATTACTAATGCCAGCAATCCACGCTCTCAAAGTCATGGGGCGCGGCGGCATGTATGATGTGGTTGGTGGCGGGTTCTCGCGTTATAGCACTGATAATTTCTGGCTCGTCCCGCACTTCGAGAAGATGCTCTACGATAACGCTCAACTTGCGCGCGCTTATCTGCACGCCTATCAAATCACGGGCGATCCACTCTTCAAGCGCATCGTCACCGAAACGCTTGATTTCATCGCCCGCGAAATGACACATCCCGAGGGTGGTTTCTATTCATCGCTCGATGCTGATTCAGAAGGTGAAGAGGGCAAGTTCTATGTTTGGACGCTCGATGAGATCCGCGCCACGCTCAAAGAAGATTCGGAATTCTTTGAAGCGGCTTACGGAGTCACTGCACGAGGAAACTGGGAAGGCAACACAGTTTTACAACGCGCATTGGATGACCCATCTCTCGCCGCCCGCTTCAAACTGGACCTCGAAACTGTTTCTGCTAAATTAGCTGATTGCCACTCCAAGCTTTTATCTGTGCGCGCCTCACGCATCCGCCCCGGCACCGACGATAAAGTGCTCACGTCATGGAACGGTCTCATGCTGGCGACGATGGCAGAAGCGGCGCGCGTTCTGGAGTTCGGAAATTCGCTTCCGGCTTTTGACCAGCAAGCTGGTCGACTCCAGAGTCTTGCCACCCGTAATGCCGAATTCTTATTGCGCTCCTTACGCCCCAATGGAAAACTCAAACACAGTTGGCGGGACGGTAAAACAACCAACGAGGTATTTCTCGAAGATTACGCCGCGTTGATCTTGGGTTTGCTCGAAATGTATCAAACTGACTTCAATAACAAATGGTTCACGTCCGCAAAAGAGCTTGCGGATGAAATGATCGACCTGTTTGAAGATGCCAACGGTGGATTCTTCGATACAGCCAAAGACGGCGAAGTCTTGTTACTCCGCCCAAAAGATGTGCAGGATAATGCCACACCTTCAGGCAACGCGCTGGCATGTGAAGCCTTGCTAAAGCTCGCCGCATTCACTGACAATGGCAAGTATCGCGATCTGGCAGAAAAGGCACTGGGACTTGTCGTGGGCATGTCTGTGCGGTATCCCACTGCGTTCGGCAGGTGGCTCTCAGCCGCCGATTTTGCTTTGGGGAAAACGAAGCAGGTTGCGGTCATGGTAGAAGCGGACGATGAAAATACGTCAGCCTTGATTCGAGTCGTCCGATCCGCTTACCGACCCAATCTCATTGTCGCTGCATCAGCGTTTCCCCCGCCCAACGATGCCCCATCACTTTTGATAGAACGCCCATTGAAAGCTGGGAAATCAACCGCTTATGTATGCGAAGGTTTTGTTTGTAGAAATCCGGTCACAACGATCTCTGAACTGCAAGACTTGTTATAAATCAAAAGGCTCTCGTACGAGAGCCTTTTGATTTATTTCGGTTCGATATTACCATTTGAGTCTGTGGGTTTGTCTTCTTCCTTATCGCCACTTAAGCCATCCCGAAAAGACTTGATACTTTTACCAAGCTCACCGGAAAGCTTGCCGATCCGACCCGGTCCAAACAGTAGGATGACTATGACCAGGATGATGATCCACTCTGTGCCGCCTAAACGAAACATAATTTACTCCTTTTTCTAATTCCTATTTATCGTACCACAATCAGGATTAATCTACAATTATAGTTCGCGGCGATATAACAGACCTTCGATGAAGCGGATGGCGCGACGGATGAGTGAGCGCAAGCGACCCAGTGTGCGATATTGCTCGGGATGCACATTGCCCTTGCTCGGGAGCGGACCTGTCCACTCAGCAGCAAGTGCCCCCCAAGTCAGACCGCCGCCAAAGCCTACCATGACCAGCTTATCGCCATTTTTGATCTGACCCTTTTCGAGCGCTTCCACCATCGCGATCGGAATGGAGGCAGTGGATGTATTGCCATACTTTTCCAGATTTACAATAAAACGATCCATGGGCAGTTGGAGCCCGCGCGCAGCTGCTTCAATGATGCGGACGTTGGCTTGATGCGGCACGATCCAACGAACCTGCTCAATAGTTAATCCCGCAGCATCGAGCGCTTCCTGCGTTGCAGAAGCCATCACGCGCGTGGCAAACCGGAAGACCGCCTTACCGTCCATATGGATGTAATGCTTGCCTTCATGGACAGTGGCTTCCGTGGCTGGATAACGACTGGCACCCGCCGGGATCGAAAGCGAATCGCCGCCCGAACCGTCTGAGTGCATTACGGCTGAGAGAACGCCGCCGGGGACTTCACTCGCTTGTAAAACAAAAGCCCCAGCGCCATCGCCGAATAGGATACAGGTGCCGCGGTCTTTCCAATCTACAAATCGTGAGAGGGTTTCTGTCCCCACCACCAAAGCGGTTTTGATCGAGCCGCTTCTGATCGCCTGTGCCGCCATGTTCAAGGCAAAGA